>NZ_JBFUFQ010000003.1:0-85884 GCF_056403355.1 Rhizobacter sp. P2_H3
GCGTGCGCGCATCGGGCGACGGGCGCCGTGGCTGCTGCTGGGCCTGCTGCGCCGCTTCGGCGCGGGCGATCTCGAGCAGGCCATCGAGTTCTTCCTCGGCCACCTGCTTCAGCACGCAGAAGTTCGCGCGCGTCAGTGTCGTGCGTTCGTAGTCGAACAGCAGCCCGGCCCGGTTGCGGCGCTGCTGGTCTTCGAGCTCGCGGCGCGACTGCAGGCTGACACCGCGCCGCGTCAGCTCGTCGACCGCGATCTGGCGGTGCTCGTCGCTGATCTCGCCGCCGGGTTTGCCGTCCAGGTCGAAGCGCTGGCGGCCGCGGGCCACCGACAGCAGGTACGAGGTGCTGCCGGTGTAGCGGCGGAAGAACGCCGTCAGCACCTGCTTGCTGAACACGCCCGGCGCGCGCGCCTCGATGTCGACGTGGGTGCGCAGCTTCAGCGGCTTCGGCGGGCCGTCGAACAGCGCCGGGAAGCGCTGGCGCAGCTCCTGCGCGCAGGCCGCGGGGCTCATGCCCGGCGCCTTGGCAGGCGCCTTCGAGGAGGCGTCGGCGGCCCCATCGGCCGCAGCCTCGGTCGTCGCTGCAGGGGCCGACTCGACCGGCGTCTCGTCGACAGGCAGTTCGGTGGCGGGCGTGGCCGGTGAAGGAGGCGTTGAACTCATGGGGAAGCGACAAGCAGGAAAGGAGGGGATTGTGCCGCTGCGCGGCAAAGTCGGTGTGTCAGGGTGCGAACGCTCAGCGCCGCGTGCGGTGGCGCACCTGCGCGAGCGGCCGCTTGCCCTTCAGCTGGCGCTCGATGCCGTCGTTCAGCTGGCTGCGCAGCGCGGTCACCTCGTCGACCTTGCCGTAGACACCGGGGAAGCGCAGGTCCAGCCACAGCCACAGCGTGCACGAGCGCAGCGCCTGCTCCATGCGGTCGAGCCGGCTGTGGCCGTCCACGTCCTGCAGGAACCACGGCGAGCCGGCGCGGCCGGTCAGCGCATGGCTGCTGCTCCAGTCGAGGAACTCCTGTACCTGCGAGACGGTGCGCGTGTCCACCGGCGCCTGCGCATAGATGAAGCGCTCCTTCAGCGTGAGCTTGGCGGCACTGCGGTCGAGCTGCTCGGCCAGCTCCAGCATCTGCTCCAGCTCGGCCACCGCGAAGTGCGCGTCGTCGAGCTTCAGCTGGTCCATGAAGACGCCCAGCACCTCGCGCAGCTGCGTCTTGCGCAGGCGCGAGGCGATGGTGTCGACATGCCAGCCGTTCGGCGCCACCGGTGCCTTGAAGTCGCGCGGCGCGCGCGGCGTGCGCGGCAGGCGCTCCTTCAGCATGCGCAAGGCCTGCGGCTCGGCCTCTTTCAGCACGCCGACGAAGCCCTCTTCATGCATGCCGAAACGGCCGGCGCGGCCGCCGATCTGGTGCACCTCGGATTCGTCGAGCGGCCGGTCTCCCTGGCCGTCGAACTTGCTCATCGTGCTGAACAGCACGCGCCGGATCGGCAGGTTCAGCCCCATGCCGATCGCGTCGGTGGCGACCAGCACATGCGATTCGCCCAGCGCGAAGCGCTCGGCCTCGCGCCGGCGCACCTCGGGCGGCAGCGCGCCGTAGATCACCGACACCGGGTGGCCGCCGGCGGCGATCTGGTCGCGCAGCGTCAGCACGTCGCGCCGGCTGAACGCCACCACCGCGTCACCCTTCGTCAGCGCGCCGATCGGCACCGGTGCCTCGAGCAGCTGCACATGCTGCTTGCGCTCGAAATGCCGCACGCTGCAGCGCTCGCCGCACAGGCCCAGCAGGTTCTCGATCGCCGGCACCGCGTAGGCCGAGCAGATGATGATCACCTCGCTGGCCGGTACCGCGACGATCGCCTGCGTCCACGCCCAGCCGCGGTACGGGTCGAAGATCATCTGGGCTTCGTCGATCACCGCGACGTCGACCACCTTGTTGGTGTTGACCATCTCGATGGTGCTCGACACCAGCCCGGAGCCCTCGGCCGGCACGTTCTCTTCACCGGTGAGCAGCGAGCAGGCCACGCCGCGGCCGACCAGCCGGTCGCGGCCTTCGAGCGCCAGCAGGCGCAGCGGGGCCAGGTACGCGCCGTCCGTCGCCTGCGCCAGCTGCTCGAACGCGGCGTAGGTCTTGCCGCTGTTGGGCGGGCCGACGTAGAGCGTCACGTTGCGCTGCAGGCGGCGCGCCTTCACGAAGGTGTCGGGGTAGCCCTGGAACGCCAGCTCGCTGTTCAGCCCGGCCAGCGTGTCGAGTTCGGACACCTGGTGCTCCCAGCGCTCCTGCGCCCGCACGCAGGCGGCGCGCAGGTCGGCCACCGGCTGCGGGGTGGCGCATTCGGCGAGCAGGCGCGGCAGCAGCATGTCGAGGTGGCGCGGGTTGTGGGCGCGGCTGCGCTGCACCAGCGCCTCGAGCGCGGCCTGCACCTCGCCGGCGTGTGGCCAGGCTTCGATCGGCCCGAGCGCGGCCAGCAGCGCCGCCTTGTCGCCCTCGCGGAAGAACGCCCACACCGGCTCGGAAGCGATCGGGATGCGGAACATCACCGGCACGCGCCAGTTCACGCCGGCCAGCTGCAGCGGCTGGCTGATCAGGCGCGTCCAGCGGCCAGCCTCGCGCACGATGCCCAGCGCATCGAGCGCGGCCGTGCGGTCCAGCATCACGGTGCGCACCTCGGGGCCGTTGCCGACCGCATCGAGGTGCTGCAGCGCCGAGTCCATCACGTCGGGCGCGATCCAGCGGCTCGGCCGGGCGCCGGCCACTGCCTTCTGCAGCAGCACGAGGCCGAGCTTGTCGAGGCGCTCGTCGAGCCCCGAGGCGTGCTCGTCGAAATAGTCGGCAGGCTTGACCACCTGCGGCAGCGCATAGGCGGCCTGGCGGATGCGAGCGAGCTGCTCGGGCGAGACGTGCGCAGGCACGCGCGCCGCATGGCGCGGGTTGGGGAGATTCACGGTGGGGGAGGCACTCACGGACAGGAAATACAGCAGGGATACAGCAGGGACAGCCCTGGGACTCTAACCGGTTCGTGCCGGCATGCCCTTGCGCCGGACGGGGCCGATGCCGCTGTTCAACAATCCGGCGATGAATCACAGACTCTCGGTCCCGAAGGACAAGCTCAAGTTCGTGCTGCTCGAAGGCATCCATGCCTCGGCGGTGGACGTGCTGCGGCGCGACGGCTACTCGCAGGTCGCCACGCACGCGAAGGCGCTCGCGGGCGCCGCGTTGCACGATGCGATCGCCGATGCGCACTTCCTCGGCATCCGCTCGCGCACCCAGCTGACGGCCGAGGTGCTGAAGGCCGCACCCAAGCTCGCCGCGGTCGGCTGCTTCTGCATCGGCACCAACCAGGTCGACCTGCGCGCCGCGATGGACCTGGGCGTGCCGGTCTTCAACGCGCCGTTCTCGAACACCCGCAGCGTGGCCGAGCTGGTGCTGGCCGAGGTCATCATGCTGATGCGCGGCATCCCGGCGAAGAACGCGATCCTGCACCGCAACGGCTGGACCAAGAGCGCCGAGAACTCGTTCGAGGTGCGCGGCAAGACGCTGGGCATCGTCGGCTACGGCCACATCGGCACGCAGATCGGCGTGCTGGCCGAGCAGCTCGGCATGGCCGTCGTGTTCCACGACATCGAGGCCAAGCTGCCGCTCGGCAATGCACGTGCGATGGACAGCCTCGACGAGGTGCTCGCCGCCTCCGACGTGGTCACGCTGCACCTGCCGGAGCTGCCGTCGACCAAGGGCCTGATCGGGCGCGCGCAGATCCGCGCGATGAAGCGCGGGGCGCACCTGATCAATGCCTCGCGCGGCACGGTGGTCGACATCGATGCGCTGGCCGAGGCGCTGAAGGACGGCCACCTGCTCGGCGCGGCGATCGATGTGTTCCCCGAGGAGCCGCAGGGCAAC
The DNA here is from genome assembly GCF_056403355.1 of Rhizobacter sp. P2_H3. Taxonomy (NCBI): domain Bacteria; kingdom Pseudomonadati; phylum Pseudomonadota; class Betaproteobacteria; order Burkholderiales; family Sphaerotilaceae; genus Rhizobacter; species Rhizobacter sp. P2_H3. The sequence goes on from NZ_JBFUFQ010000003.1 coordinate 3,883, forward strand.
GATGCACGCTTCGAATCGCCGCTGGTCGGCATGGACAATGTGATCCTGACGCCGCACATCGGCGGCTCGACGCTGGAGGCGCAGGCCAACATCGGCAAGGAAGTGGCCGCGAAGCTGGTGCGCTACAGCAACAACGGGTCGACGACCTCGGCGGTCAATTTCCCCGAGGTGGCGCTTCCCGAGCACACCGGGCGCAGCCGGTTGCTGCACATCCACCGCAACGTGCCGGGCGTGATCGCGCGCGTGAACGAGCGGCTGTCGAAGGCCGGCATCAACGTCGCGGCGCAGTACCTGAGCACGCGCGACGAGGTGGGCTATGTCGTGATCGACGTCGACACCGCGGCGCCGGAGGCGGCGCTGGCCGACCTGGCGTCGCTGCCGGACACGATCCGGTGCCGGTTGCTGTATTGAGCTGAGCCCGGGCTCACGCCGGGCTCGCGAGCTTCAGCCCGACGATGCCGGCCACGATCAGCGCGAGGCTCGCCAGCCGCGCGGTGGACGCCGGCTCGCCGAACAGCACGATGCCGAGGATCGCGGTGCCGACCGCGCCGACGCCGACCCACACCGCGTAGGCCGTGCCGACCGGCAGCGACTTCATCGCGTAGCCGAGCAGGCACACGCTGATGACCATCGCCGCCACGGTGCCGACGCTCGGCCACAGGCGTGTGAAGCCATCGGTGTACTTCAGGCCGATCGCCCAGCCGATCTCGAACAGGCCGGCGGCCACCAGGATCACCCAGTTCATCGCGAAGTCCTCGTCAGTGGGGAAGTCCCCGGTTGTATCAGCCCGGAGGTGGTAAAACCTCGGCTCTTTCAACCCATTGGAGATTGGCATGAGCGCCGACAAGGACCGCGGAATCCGCCGTGTGAAGCAAAAGCGTGCGAAGGACGCGAAGAAACAGGCGCGGCTGGCGCGTGAGGCCGTCGTGCAAGCGGCAGCCACCGCGAAGCCGGCCGGCAAGAAGGCAGCCGCCTGATCGCGTTCTGAACGGCGTGGGGGCGACGACGGCCGTGCCAACAGACCCTAGGCGGCTTCGTCCACGTCGCCCTTCACCACGCGGCGGATCACCTCGGCCGAGAAACCCCGGCTTGCGAGAAACCGCTGCTGCTTCGCGCGGCCGGCCGGATCGATGGCCGCGGCTCCGAACTTGCGCACCCACACCTCGTGGGCACGTGCCAGCTCGGTTTCTTTCAGGCGCTGCGCCTGGTCGGCGTCCAGCGTGACGCCGTGCTGCGCCAGCTCCTGGCGGATGCGCAGGTTGCCGTAGCGCGATTCGCGCACATGCACCCGGCTCTCGACGAAGCGCTGCTCGCTGAAGTAGCCCTTGTCCTGCAGCCAGGCCAGCACGTCATCGACCTGCTGGTCGGCATCGTCCGGCAGCGGCGCATCGTCGGCACGCAGGTGCTGCAGCAGCTTGCGCCGCAGTTCCTGCCGGCTGTGCTCGCGCTGCGACAGCAACTGCACGCCGCGCCCGCGCAGCGAGAGCCGCTGCCGCATCGCCAACCCGCCTGCCGAACTTGTTCGCCGACTTACTCGCTGCGGGCTTCCTTCGGCTCCTTGGGCGCCTTCTTGGCCGGCTTGGCTTCATCGGCGGCAGCCGCCTGCGTGGCACCCCCAGCGGTCGGCAGCAGCGGAATGCCCATCGCCTCGCGCACCTTGTTCTCGATCGCGACCGAGAGGTCGGGGTTCTCGCGCAGGAACTCGCGGGCGTTGTCCTTGCCCTGGCCGATCTTCTCGCCGTTGTAGGCGTACCAGGCACCGGACTTCTCGAGCACCTTGGCCTCGACGCCCATGTCGATCACCTCGCCTTCGCGGCTGATGCCCTGGCCGTAGAGGATGTCGAACTCGGCGGTCTTGAACGGCGGCGACACCTTGTTCTTGACGACCTTGACCTTGGTCTCGTTGCCGATGACCTCTTCGCCCTTCTTGATGCTGCCGATGCGGCGGATGTCGAGCCGCACCGAGGCGTAGAACTTCAGCGCATTGCCGCCGGTGGTGGTTTCGGGGCTGCCGAACATCACGCCGATCTTCATGCGGATCTGGTTGATGAAGATGACCATCGTGTTGGTCTTCTTGATGGTGCCGGTGAGCTTGCGCAGCGCCTGGCTCATCAGGCGGGCCTGCAGGCCGGGCAGCGAATCGCCCATCTCGCCTTCGATTTCGGCCTTCGGCGTGAGCGCCGCGACCGAGTCGATCACCACCAGGTCGACCGAGCCGGAGCGCACCAGCGCGTCGACGATCTCGAGCGCCTGCTCGCCGGTGTCGGGCTGGCTGATCAGCAGCTCCTGCAGGTTGACGCCCAGCTTCTGCGCGTAGGCGGTGTCGAGCGCGTGCTCGGCGTCGATGAAGGCGCAGGTGCCGCCGAGCTTCTGCATTTCAGAAATGACCTGCAGCGTCAGCGTGGTCTTGCCCGACGATTCCGGGCCGTAGATCTCGACCACCCGGCCGCGCGGCAGGCCGCCGACGCCCAGCGCGGCATCGAGGCCGAGCGAACCGGTGGAGACGACCTCGATGTCTTCGATCACCTCGCCTTCGCCGAGCCGCATGATCGAGCCCTTGCCGAACTGCTTTTCGATCTGCGCCAGCGCAGCTTGCAGGGCCTTGGCCTTTTCGGTGTTGAGGGTGGCGGCTTTGACGGGGGCATCCATGGGGCGATCTCCTAGAGTTGCGCGGATTATGGCAAAGGCTGGATGTTTGTACAGTCTTTTCTGACGCCGATCTCCGATCCCTGCCGGGCCACTCCCTACAATCCCGCAGCGGCCGGGTCTCGAGCCGCACAGGAGGCAGCCATGCGCGTGTTGATCGCCGAAGACGACCAGGTGTTGGCCGACGGGCTGCTGCGCTCGCTGCGCAACGGCGGCTATGCGGTCGACCATGTCGCGAGCGGCACCGAGGCCGATGCGGCCTTGTCGGCCCATGAATTCGACCTGCTGATCCTCGACCTCGGCCTGCCGAAGCTGCACGGCCTGGAGGTGCTGCGCAAGCTGCGCGCCCGCGGCTCGGCGGTGCCGGTGCTGATCCTGACCGCGGCCGACAGCGTCGAGCAGCGCGTGCAGGGGCTCGACCTCGGGGCCGACGACTACATGGCCAAGCCGTTCTCGCTGCAGGAACTCGAGGCCCGCGTGCGCGCGCTGACGCGGCGCGGCCTGGGCACCGCGTCGAGCGTGATCCGCCACGGCCCGCTGACCTTCGACGCGACCGGCCGCGTCGCCTACCTGAACGACCAGATGGTCGAGCTGTCGGCGCGCGAGCTGAGCCTGCTCGAGGTGCTGCTGCAGCGCGCCGGCCGGCTGGTCAGCAAGGACCAGCTGGTCGAGCGGCTGTGCGAATGGGGCGAGGAGGTCAGCAACAACGCGATCGAGGTCTACATCCACCGGCTGCGCAAGAAGATCGAGCAGGGCCCGGTGCGCATCGCCACCGTGCGCGGTCTCGGCTACTGCCTGGAGAAGATCGCGGCTTGAAAGAGCAACGGTCCCTGTTCGGCGAGATCCTCGACTGGATGCTCGCGCCGCTGCTGCTGCTGTGGCCGATGAGCGTCGTGCTGACCTGGCTGGTCGCGCAGGGCATCGCCAACAAGCCGTTCGACCGCCAGCTCGGCGAGATGGCCCGCGTGCTGTCGCAGCAGGTCACGGTGCAGGATGCCGGCGGCGGCACGCTGCCGTCGGCCAGCTTCGCGCTGCCGGCGAGCGCTGCCGAGCTGCTGCACACCGACGAGACCGACACGCTGTATTACCAGGTGCTCGGCCTCGACGGCCAGTACCTGAGCGGCGATCGTGCCCTGCCGATGCCCAACGACGAGGAGCGTGCCGCCGCCGGCGTGGTGCGCTTCCGCGACGACGAGATCAACCGCGAGCCGGTGCGCATCGCCTATGTGCGCATCGGCCTGCCGGGCGGCACGGCGGGCGGCATCGAGCCGCCGATCGTGCAGGTGGCCGAGACGCTGGGCAAGCGCTCGCGCCTGGCCACCGAGATCATCAAGGGCGTGATGCTGCCGCAGTTCGTGATCCTGCCGCTCGCGGTGCTGCTGGTGTGGCTGGCGCTCGCGCGCGGCATCGCACCGCTGAACGAGCTGCAGCAGCGCATCCGCCGCCGCGAGAGCCACGACCTGAGCCCGATCGACGAGCGCGATGCGCCCGAGGAGGTGTCGCCGCTGGTGCGCGCCATCAACGACCTGCTGACCCGGCTCGACCGCAGCATCGGCACGCAGAAGCATTTCCTGGCCGACGCGGCGCACCAGCTGAAGACGCCGCTGGCCGGGCTGCGCACGCAGGCCGAGCTGGCGCAGCGCGAGATCGACGCCGGCGAGCGCGATCCGCAGGCGCTGAAGAAGTCGCTGCAGCAGATCGCCCGCGCCAGCCAGCGCGCGGCGCGCATGGTCAACCAGCTGCTGGCGATGGCGCGTGCCGAGGACGCCTCGCAGGCGCTGCAGCGCCAGCCGGTCAACCTGGCGCGGCTCGCGGCCGAGACGGTGCGCGATTTCGTGCCGCGTGCGCTGGAGAAGCGCATCGACCTGGGCTACGAGGGCGCGGACAGCGTGGCGGCCAAGGGGCCGGCCGGCCTGTCGATCTCCGGCCAGCCGGTGCTGCTGCGCGAACTGATCCGCAACCTGGTCGACAACGCGCTGCAGTACACGCCCGAAGGCGGCACGGTCACGGTGCGGGTGGTCGACGACCCGTTCGGCCAGGTGGTGGTGGTGCAGGTGGAGGATTCCGGCCCCGGCATCCCGGCGGCCGAGCGCGACAAGGTGTTCCAGCCGTTCTACCGCTCGCTCGGCACCAATGTCGACGGCTCCGGCCTGGGCCTCGCGATCGTGCGCGAGATCGCGCAGCAGCACGATGCCGAGATCACGCTGGAAGACGCCAACCTGCGGCACCGCCCGGGCTTGAGCGACCAGGGCGGCGTGGCGTTCGGACCGGGGGCGCGCTTCACGGTGCGTTTTCCGGTGCAGTTCCCGGTGGGCACCGGCACGGTGACCGACGGAAACACCGGCGGAAACACGGGCCCATCCCATCCGACTTAGACTGCCCCGGGTTAACCCGAGGTACCTCCCGATGGCAGTCCATGAAACACACGCTCCCGCTTCGCTCGGCCTCGACCTGGCGCTGCAGGGCGGCGGCTCGCACGGCGCGTTCACCTGGGGCGTGCTCGACCGGCTGCTCGAGGACGACGGGCTGCACTTCAGCGGCGTCTCGGGCACCAGCGCCGGCGCGCTGAACGCCGCGGTGATGGCGAGCGGCTTCCGCAAGGGCGGCCGCGAGGGCGCGCGCGAGGCGCTCACCGAGTTCTGGCGCGACGTGAGCCGCTCCGGCTCGATCTTCTCGCCGTTCTCGGCCGGCCAGGCGCACACGCTGAACGACAACTTCAAGCTCGACAAGCTGCCCGGCTACCAGTGGATGAGCTCGTTCTTCCGCTCGTTCAGCCCGTATGAATTCAACCCGCTGAACCTGAACCCGCTGCGCGACGTGCTGCGCCGCCATGTCGACGAGGACGCGGTGCATGCGAGCGGGCTGCGGCTGTTCATCACCGCCACCAGCGTGACGACCGGCCAGGCGCGGGTGTTCACCGGCCGCGACATCACGGTCGACGTGCTGCTCGCATCGGCCTGCCTGCCGTTCCTGTTCCAGGCGGTGCAGATCGACGGCGAGCCCTACTGGGACGGCGGCTACACCGGCAACCCGGCGATCTACCCGCTGATCTACCAGACGGCGGCGCTCGACATCCTGCTGGTGCGCATCAACCCGCTGGTGCGCGAAGGCACGCCGACGCGCAGCGAGGAGATCATGGACCGGCTCAGCGAGATCACGTTCAACGCGAGCCTGATGTCGGAGATGCGCGCGATCTCGTTCGTCTCGCGGCTGGTGCGCGAGGGCAAGCTGGACCCGGGGCGCTACAAGGACCTGCGGCTGCACATGGTGGCCGACGACGACGGGCTCGGGCCCTATGGCGCGAACAGCAAGTTCAACACCGACCGGGCGTTCCTCGAGGACCTGTTCGCGCTCGGGCGCGCGGCGGCGACGAACTGGCTGAAGAAGCACCGGGCCGACATCGGCATCAAGTCGACGCTCGACGTCGACCGCGAGTTCCTGCACGGGCCGAAGAAGCACAAGCGAGCCTGAGAGCAAGATCGGACAGTCGCCGCAACCGATTGCGGCGATCATTGCGGTTTCGCGCCGATCGCTCCATGTCCGCCTCCACGCACGATGCTCCCCTGCCCCGCCCGAGCCTGGTCGCGCTCACCTGGCCGCTGCTGGCCGAGCTGGTGCTCGGGCTGCTGGTCGGCCTGACGGGGCTGTGGCTGGCGTCGCGCCAATCGGACACCGCGTCCGGCGCCTTCGCGCTCGCGAACAACGTGCAGGCCTCGTTCTTCCTGCTGTTCCGCATCATCAGCATGGGCGTCAGCGTGGTGATCACGCAGAACCTGGGCGCGGGCAACCGGCTCGGTGCCGACGAGACCGCGCGCGCCTCGCTCGGCGCGAGCACCTGGCTGGGCCTGGGCGCCGGGCTGGTGGTGGCGACCTGCGCGAACCCGCTGCTCGACCTGCTGAACGCGCCGGCCGACGTGCTGCCGATCGCCGGCCCCTACCTGCGCGTGCTGGCCGTCGCGCTGGTGCTGGATGCGTTCAATGCCAGCATGTCGTCGGTGATGCGGGCGCACCTGCATGCGCGCGACACGCTGATGAACATGCTCGCGATGCACAGCCTGCACCTGCTGATCTGCACGCCGCTGATGACCGGCTTCGGGCCGGTGCCGGGGCTCGGGCTGCCGGGCTTCGCGCTCGCGATGGCGCTGAGCCGCGCGTTCGGCATCGCCTTCCACCTGTGGCTGTGGCAGCGCCGGCTCGACCTGGTGCCGACCGCGCGCGACTGGTGGGTGATGCGCTGGCGCCGGCTCGGTCCGGTGCTGCACATCGGCCTGCCGGGCGCGGCCGAGAACGTCGCCTACCGGCTCGCGCTGCTGGTGACGATCGCGCTGGTGGCGCGCATGGGCGCGGCCGAGCTCGCGACGCACAGCTACACGATGCAGATCATGTACTTCATCCTGGTGTTCGGCCTCGCGATCGGCTTCGCCAGCGAGATCCTGGTCGGCCACCTGATCGGTGCCGGCCAGCTGCATGCCGCGCACCGGCTGGTGCGCAAGAGCCTGCGCTGGGGGCTGGTGGTGTCGACCAGCCTCGCGCTGGTCGGCGCGCTGACGGCGCGCTGGACGATGCAGCTCTTCACCCACGACCCGCACATCATCCAGGCGGCGACGACGCTGCTGTGGATCACGGTGCTGCTGGAGCCGGGGCGCACCTTCAACCTGGTCGTGATCAACGCGCTGCGCGCGACCGGCGACGCGAAGTTCCCGGTGATGGCCGGCGCGGCTTCCATGGTGTTCGTGATGGCCGGCGGCGCCTGGCTGCTGGGCGTGTACTTCGGGCTCGGGCTGGTCGGCGTGTGGATCGCGTACGCGGCCGACGAGTGGCTGCGCGGCCTGACGATGGCGGCGCGCTGGTACCGGCACGGCTGGGTGCCGTCGGCACGCGCGACGCACCGGCGCGTCGTGCGACAGCGCCACGGTCTGGCGGCTGCCTGAAGGGCCGGGCCGAGGGGTCAACGTGCGACGGGCATGCACAGCTCGCAGATGACGGGCCCCTGGGCGGGCAGAAGCTGCTCCACCGGATAGACCTCGAAGAACGGCGTGTCGCCGACCAGCAGCCCCGAAGTCGGCAGCCAGTCGTTGAGCAACTGCCGCCAGGCATGCTGCATCAGCGGGCCGGGGCCGTCGTAGCCCAGGCACGCATGCAGCCCGCCGGCCACCCGCTTGCGCGACACCGGCCCGCTGATCGGCTCGTGCCAGTTCGGCGGCAGCACCACGCAGGCATCGAAGCGGCAGCGCGACACCGGCGCGATGTCCGGGTCGTCCAGCCCCATGCCCAACCGCAGCTGCCCGGCCAGGCCCAGCGCCACGATGCGCGGCGCGAACGCGGTCCAGGCCTGCGACACCATCGTGTCGTAGCGGCCCTGCACGCGCCAGTACAGCACCTCGCGCTCGGGCAGCTGTTTCAGCACCACCGGGTAGTGGGAGGCGGGCGGCTCGGGCCGTGTGCGCACCATGCGCTGGCGCCGCTCCCACAGCAGCTGCCCGCCGCGCCGCCAGGCGGTCGGCGTCATGCCGAAATGCCGCTTGAACGCGCGCGAGAAGGCCTCGCCCGATTCGAAGCCGACCGCGAACGCGATGGCCGTGATGCTGTCGCGCGGCGCATGCCGCAGGCGCCCGCCGGCGGCCTCGAGCCGGCGCCGGCGCACGAAGTCGAGCAGCGTCTCGCCGGTCCAGGCGCGGAACACGCGGTGGAAGTGGAACGGCGAGAACGCCGCCACGTCGGCGAGCGTCTCCAGCCGCAGGTCGTCGGCCAGGTGCGCATCGATGTGGTCGAGCACGCGGTTCATGCGCCGCAGGTGCGCCTCGGGCGCATCAGGCGAAGGCTGGCGTCGGTTGGTCAACGGRCTTGCCGCAGCAGTTCGAACACGCTGGCGTCGTCCAGCCCGGCGAAGCCGCGCTCGCAGGCCCGCGCGAACAGCGCGGCCGCCGCCTCGCCGAGCGCGGTGGCCGCGCCGGCCTGGCGCGCCACGCCGAGTGCGAGGTGCGTGTCCTTGTTCAGCAATCGGGTGTGCGCCCGCGGCAGGTAGTCGCCGCGCAGCGCGCGGTGCAGCCGGTCGCTGCCGATCCAGCTCTGGCCGCTCGACTGCTCGACCACGTCGAGCGTGCGCCCCACGTCCAGCCCCATGCGCTCGGCCAGCGCCATCGCCTCGGCCGCGCCGGCCAGGTTGATGCCGGCCAGCAGGTTGTTGACGAGCTTGGTGCGCGCGCCGTCGCCCGGCCGCTCGCTGATGCGGAACACGCGCGACGACAGTGCGCCGAGCAGCCCGCCGAGCCGTTCGATCGCGTCGCCGGGCCCGGCCAGCATCAGGCTCATGCTGCCGTCGCGGGCGCGGTCGGGGCCGCCGGACATCGGCGCGTCGATGCAGGCGATGCCCTGCCGGTGCAGCCCGGCGGCGAAGCGCTCGACATCGGCCGGCGAGATGGTGGGGCACAGCAGCACGGTGCTGCCGCGGGCCAGGCCGCGCGCCGCGCCGTGGGCGCCGAACAGCACCGCCTCGGTCTGCACCGCATCGACGACGGCGACGATCAGGACTTCGCACGAGGCCGCCACGCCGGACGGCGTCGCGCAGGCCATCGCGCCGAAGCCCACCGCCAGCGCCTCGCAGCGGTCGTCGATGTCGTGCACCGCGACCGGCCAGCCGAGCGACAGCAGCCGGGCCGCCATCGCGCCGCCCATGTTGCCGACGCCGACGATGCCGACGCGGGAAGTGGCTGAAGAAGAAGCTCCGACTGCGTCTGCGGGGTGTTGCAGGCTCATGGAAGTCGTCCGTGGGGGTGTCGGCGAGGCGCACAGCTTAGCGCCTGCAGACGCCTCCAACGCCGTCTCAGCGCTGCATCATCCGCCGGCTCTTCGAGATCGACATCAGGATGCCCAGCCCGAGCCCGAGCGTCAGCATCGCGGTGCCGCCGTAGCTGATGAACGGCAGCGGCACGCCCACCACCGGCAGGATGCCGCTGACCATGCCCATGTTGACGAACGCGTAGGTGAACCAGCTCAGCGTGATCGCGCCGGCCAGCAGCCGCGTGAACACCGTCGGCGCATCGGCCGCGATGATCAGCCCGCGGAAGATCAGGAACAGGAAGCCGAGGATCAGCGACACACAGCCGACCAGCCCGAACTCCTCGGAGAAGGCGGCGAAGATGAAGTCGGTGGTGCGCTCCGGGATGAACTCGAGGTGCGTCTGCGTGCCCTTCATGAAGCCCTTGCCTTCGACGCCGCCGGAGCCGATCGCGATCATCCCCTGGATGATGTGGAAGCCCTTGCCGAGCGGGTCGGTGGTCGGGTCGAGCAGCGTGCAGACGCGGTTCTTCTGGTAGTCGTGCATCATCGGCCACACCACCTCGGGCTGGCAGATGCGGTCTTCCGACACCACCACCGCGGTGATCGCCGCGCCGCCGATCACCAGCACCGGGATGATCAGCTTCCACGACAGCCCGGCGAAGAAGATCACGTACAGCCCGGCCGACAGCACCAGGATCGCGGTGCCCAGGTCGGGCTGCTTGACGATCATGCCGACCGGCGCCGCCAGCAGCCCGAGCGCGACGACGAAGTCGAGCACGCGCAGCTGGCCCTCGCGGCGCTGGAACCACCAGGCGAGCATCAGCGGCATCGCGATCTTCATGATCTCGCTCGGCTGGATCACGATGCCGACGTTCAGCCAGCGCGTCGCCCCCTTCTTCGTGACGCCGATCACCGCGGTGGCGATCAGCAGCATCACGCCCACCGTGTAGAGCGGCACCGCCAGCTGCATCAGCCGCTGCGGTGGCACCTGCGCGACGACGAACAGGATGATCAGCGCGAGGATCATGTTGCGGCCGTGGTCGGCGAAGCGCGAGCCGTTGTCGAAGCCGGCCGAATACATCGTGACCAGCCCGGCCGCGCCGAGCAGCAGCACGCCGATCACGAGCGGCGCGTCGAAGCCGGTGAAGACGGGCTTCAGCCGCTGCCAGTACGACGGTTTCTCGAAGACGATGCTCATGGTGCGCGGCGCGTCGCCCGGGCGGATGAGGCAGGGGCGGAAGCTGCGGCCGCCACGGCGGACGCAGGCGCCGCGATCAGCAGCGAGGGTGCCGACGCGGCCACCGGCACCACCAGCGCCGGCGGCACGCCGGTGGCGGCCGCCGCGATGTTGTTGATCGACACGCCCTGCAGCGGCACGCTCGTGGCCGGCCGCGGCTTGCCGATCGGCGCGTAGGTCTGGCCGCCGCGCGTCGCGAGGATGTCCTCCTCGCTCGGGTACTGGCCTTCGAGCGCGAAGTCGAACACCCGGCGCGCGATCGGCGCCGCGGCGCCGGCGCCGAAGCCGGCGTTCTCGACCACCAGCGCGATCGCGATGTGCGGTTCCTCGAGCGGGGCGAACGCGGTGTACAGCGCATGGTCGCGGTGCCGCTCGTCGAGCTTGCTGGCGTCGTACTTCTCGTTCTGCTTGATCTGGATGACCTGCGCCGTGCCCGTCTTGCCGCCGGAGCGGTACTGAGCGCCCTGGAACGCGCGTGCCGCCGTGCCCTCCTGCGTGACGCCGTACAGCGCCTGGTGGATCACCGCGACATGGTCGGGGCTCCAGGCGAGCGGCTCCAGCCGGTCGCCCGACAGCGTCTGCTGGCTGCGCGTCTCGACGTTCTCGATCGCGCGCACCAGGTGCGGCTTGAAGCGCTTGCCGCCGGCCGCGAGCGTCGCCTCGGCCTGCGCGAGCTGCAGCATCGTGAAGGTGTTGTAGCCCTGGCCGATGCCCAGCGAGATGGTCTCGCCGGGGTACCACTTCTGCATTTCCTTGCGCTTGTAGTTGGTGCGCTTCCACTCGGTGGACGGCAGCGTGCCGCGCAACTCGCCCTGCATGTCGATGCCGGTCATCTGGCCGAGCCCGAGCGGCGCCATGAAGTCGTGGATCGCATCGACGCCCATGTCGTTGGCGAGGATGTAGTAGTAGGTGTCGCACGACTGCACGATCGAGCGGTACATGTCGACGACGCCGTGGCCGCCTTCCTTGTCGTCGCGGAACTTGTGGTTGCCGAACCAGAAGAAGCCCGGGTCGCTGATCGACTGCTGCGGCGTGCGCTTGCCCAGCGTCAGCGCGGCCAGCGCCATCAGCGGCTTGTAGGTGGAGCCGGGCGGGTAGGCGCCGCGCAGCGCGCGGTTCAAGAGCGGCTTGTCCTCCGACTCGTTGAGCGCCTTCCAGTTCTCGGCGTCGATGCCGTCGACGAACAGGTTGGGGTCGAAATTGGGCTTGCTGACGAAGGCCAGCACCTCGCCGTTGCGCGGGTCGATCGCCACCAGCGCGCCGCGGCGGTCGCCGAACAGCTGCTCGACCAGCGCCTGCAGCCGGATGTCGACCGACAGCACCAGCGTGTTGCCGGGGGTCGCCGGGTTGCTCTTGAGCTGGCGCACCGCGCGCCCGCCGGCGCTGGTCTCGACCTCCTCGAAGCCGGTTGCGCCGTGCAGCTGCGCCTCGTAGGCCTGCTCGATGCCGAGCTTGCCGATGTACTCGGTGCCGCGGTAGTTCGATTCGTCTTCCGACTCCTCGATCTTCTCCTTCTCGGACTGGTTGATGCGGCCGATGTAGCCGATCAGGTGGCTGCCGACCTCGCCGAGCGGGTAGTTGCGGAACAGCCGGGCCTTGATGTCGACGCCGGGGAAGCGGAAGCGCTGCGCGGTGAAGCGGGCCACTTCCTCATCGGTCAGCTTGGTGCGGATCGGCAGCGACTCGAAGCTGCTCTTGGTTTCCTCCATCAGCCGCTTGAAGCGCTTGCGGTCGCGTGGCTGGACTTCGACCACCTGCGACAGCTGGTCGATGACGGCGTCGAGATCCTCGACCTTGGTCGGGGTGATCTCCAGCGTGTAGGCCGAGTAGTTGTTGGCCAGCACGACGCCGTTGCGGTCGACGATCAGCCCGCGGTTCGGCACGATCGGCACGACGGCGATGCGGTTGTTCTCGGCCTGCGTCGCCAGTTCGTCGTGGCGCATCACCTGCAGCACGACGAGGCGGAACACCAGCAGCCCGAACGCGAACAGCACGAACAGTGCGGCCGCGACCAGCCGGGTGCGAAACCGCCCCAGTTCCTGCTCGACGTTCTTCAACTCTGTCATGTCAGAGGATGGAGCCCCACGCCGGCCGAGTACGGCCGCCGGCCCCCCGAGGGGACTGCGGGCCGGCTTGGGGCGGCCCGGCGCTCGGCCCGCGCGGTGTTGACGGTGTGGCGGACTTCATAGCGGTCTGTTTTGATCAGGATCCGGCGGCCGACGCTGCGGCGCGAGCAGCACCCACGACGCCACTGGCCACAGCAGGCTTTCGAACACCGGCGCGAGCAACAGTTCCCAGCCCGGCAGCATGCCGCCCACCAGCATCCGCACGACCAGCGACACCGCGTGCGCGGCGACGAACAGCGGCAGGATCTGCAGCGCCTGCTGCGGCAGCCCGAACCACAGCAGCCGCCGGTGGATCGTGATCGCGAAGAAGCTGAGCAGCGTGTAGGCGAGCGCGTGCTGGCCGAGCACCGCGCTGTCGTGCACGTCCATCAGCAGCCCGAACATGAACGCGATGCCGACGCCGATGCGCCGCGGCTGGTGCACGTTCCAGAACGCGAGCGCCAGCGCCAGCAGGTCGGGAATCGCCGGCAGGCGGCCGAACGGCACCAGGTTGAACAGGAAGGCGAGCAGCAGCGAACCCCAGATGAACCACGGGTTCGCCGGCAGCAGCAGCTGGTCGGAGCCGCGCGGCATCATCGGCGGGTCCCCCTGCGGCTGCCCGTGCCGGGCTTGGTGCTGGCGTCGGGCGCCGGCTCGGGCTTGGGCTGCATCTGCACGCCCAGCGGCTCCAGCACCAGCACATGGCGCACCGCGTCGGGCTGCGCGATCGGCGCGAGCGCGATGCGGGCAAAGCCGGTGTCGACGCGCCGGTCGACGCTGACCACCTTCGCGACCGGAATGCCTGACGGATAGACGCCGTCGACGCCCGAGGTCGCGAGCACGTCGCCGACCTGCACGTCGGCATTGCCGGCCATGAAGCGCAGCTCCAGCCCGGCGCCGGCCGAGTTGCCGAAGGCGGCGCTGCGCACCTGGGTGCGCATGTTCAGTACCGGGATCGCGGCGTCCTTGTCGGTCAGCAGCGTGACCTCGGCGCTGTACGGGAAGGCCCGCGTCACCTGGCCGAGCACGCCGGCCTCGTTGATGACGGGCGACGCGACCGCGATGCCCTGCTGCGTGCCGCGGTCGATGATGACCTTGCGCGAGTACGGATCGGGCGCGTCGTACAGCACCTCGGCCGTCTGCGAACGCACCGACAGCCCCGGCCGCAGGTCGAGCAGCGCGCGCAGCCGCAGGTTCTCCTGCTCCAGCTGCTCGACGCGGGCCGAGCGCGCCGCCTGCTGGGCCAGCTCGCGCCGCGCGCGGGCCTCGGCCGACAGCGCATCCTGCAGGCCCATCGCGTAGTCGCCGGCGGCGCTCACCGCGTCGACCGGCGCCCGCAGCGCCCGCTCGACCGGGTTCAGCGCCGTCGCGAGCACCGCGCGCACCGGCTGGGTCAGCTTGAAGCGGGTGTCGGCCACCATCAGGAACAGCGCGAGCGCCGAGAAGAACATCAGCCGCGTCAGCGCCGAGGGGCCCTGTCGGAAGAAGGGGGGTGGGGTTCTGTCGAGGGTCCCGAGCGGCATGGCGTTTGGGCGGGCTTTGAAGTGAAAAGGCCGGCCGCGTCAGCGACGCGCCGGCCGTGTGACAAGGTTCACGTTCACTCGGAGGTGAAGATGGATCCGAGGCGCTCCATCCGCTCCAGCGCCATCCCGCAGCCGCGCACGACGCAGGTCAGCGGGTCTTCGGCGACCAGCACCGGCAGGCCGGTTTCCTCGGCGAGCAGGCGGTCGAGGTCGCGCAGCAGCGCGCCGCCGCCGGTCAGCATCATGCCGCGCTCGGCGATGTCGGCGCCCAGTTCGGGCGGCGTCTGCTCGAGCGCGTTCTTGACGCTGGAGACGATCTGGTTGAGCGGGTCGGTCAGCGCCTCGAGGATCTCGTTGCTGCTGATCGTGAAGCTGCGCGGCACGCCTTCGGAGAGGTTGCGGCCCTTGACTTCCATCTCCTTGACCTCGGAGCCGGGGAAGGCCGAGCCGATGTTCTTCTTGATGGACTCGGCGGTGGGCTCGCCGATCAGCATGCCGTAGTTGCGTCGGATGTAGTTGATGATCGCTTCGTCGAACTTGTCGCCGCCGACGCGCACGCTGCCTTTGTAGACCATGCCGCCCAGCGAGATCACGCCGACCTCGGTGGTGCCGCCGCCGATGTCGACCACCATCGAGCCGCTCGCCTCGCTGACCGGCAGCCCGGCGCCGATCGCCGCGGCCATCGGTTCCTCGATCAGGTAGACCTCGCTCGCGCCGGCGCCGAGCGCCGATTCGCGGATCGCGCGCCGCTCGACCTGCGTGGAGCCGCAGGGCACGCAGATGATGATGCGCGGACTCGGCTTGAACATCTTCGAGTCGTGGACCATCCGGATGAACTGCTTGAGCATCTGCTCGGTGACGGTGAAGTCGGCGATCACGCCGTCCTTCATCGGCCGGATGGCCTCGATGTTGCCCGGCACCTTGCCGAGCATCGCCTTGGCCTCGGCGCCGACCGCCTGGATCGTCTTCTTGCCGTTGGGGCCGCCTTCGTGGCGGATCGCGACGACCGAGGGCTCGTCCAGCACGATGCCCTTGCCGCGCACGTAGATCAGCGTGTTGGCGGTGCCGAGGTCGATGGCCAGGTCGGTGGAGAAGTAGCGGCGCAGGGATGCAAACATGTGCGGGGTTCTTGTTGGCGTCGACCAGGCGGGTGGGCGGATCGGCGCAATCGCGAATGGGGGTTCCGGGCTGGATTCCAGGCAGGGGGTCCGCGAGCCGCTCGAAAGTCCTGCAAACCCTTGAATTTGCACGCCGAAAGAGGCTTGTGGATAACCGGGGATAATACCCCAAGCCCCCTGAATTCCAGCCCCGTCGGCACCCTCATCACCCCTCAAATTCCAATGGCCCTGGACTCCAAAGACGTGAGCCGCATCGCGAACCTCGCGCGCCTCGAACTGAAGCCCGCCGAAGAGGCGGCGATGCTGCAGCAACTGAACGGTTTCTTCTCGATCGTCGAACAGATGAGCGCGGTCGACACCAGCGGCATCGAGCCGCTGTACACGCCGCTGTCGGCGGTGCAGGAGGTGGCGCTGCGCCTGCGTGACGACGTCGTCACCGAGACCGACGGCCGCGCAGCCAACCAGCGCAGCGCGCCCGCCGTCGAGGACGGCCTGTTCCTCGTGCCGAAGGTGATCGAAGGATGAAGGACCTGCATCAACTGGGCGCGGCCGAACTGGCCCGCGCACTCGCCGCGCGGCAGGTCTCCAGCGTCGAAGCGACGAAACATCTCCTTGCACGCGTTGCAGCGCATCAGCACCTGGGTGCCTTCCTGAGCGTCGACGCCGATGGGGCGCTGCGCCAGGCCGCGCAGGCCGACGCGCGCCGCGCCGCCGGCGAGAGCGGCCCGCTGCTCGGCGTGCCGCTCGCGCACAAGGACATCTTCGTCACCGAAGCGCTGGCCACCACCGCCGGCTCGAAGATGCTGGCCGGCTACCGCAGCCCGTTCGACGCCACCGTCGTGACCCGGCTGGCCGCGGCCGGCACCGTGACGCTCGGCAAGCTGAACTGCGACGAGTTCGCGATGGGCTCGAGCAACGAGAACTCGGCCTTCGGCCCGGTCAAGAACCCGTGGGATGCCTCGCGCGTGCCGGGCGGCTCGTCGGGCGGCTCGGCCGCCGCGGTGGCGGCGCGGCTGGTGCCGGTGGCCACCGGCACCGACACCGGCGGCTCGATCCGGCAGCCGGCCAGCTTCACCGGCATCACCGGCATCAAGCCGACCTACGGCGTGTGCTCGCGCTACGGGATGATCGCGTTCGCGTCCAGCCTGGACCAGGCCGGCCCGTTCGCCCGCAGCGCCGAGGATTGCGCGCTGATGCTGTCGGCGATGAGCGGCTTCGACGAGCGCGACGCGACCAGCGCGCAGCGCCCGCCGCAGGACTACGCCGCGGCGCTCACGGCGGCCCGCCCCGGCGCCACGGCCGCGCAGCCGCTGAAGGGCCTGCGCATCGGCCTGCCGAAGGAGTTCTTCCCGGCGGCGCTCGCCGCCGACGTCGACGGCGCGGTGCGCGCGGCGCTGGCCGAGCTGCAGAAGCTCGGCGCGACGCTGGTCGACGTGAGCCTGCCGCGCACCGAGTTGTCGATCCCGGTGTACTACATCATCGCGCCGGCCGAGGCCAGCTCGAACCTGAGCCGCTTCGACGGCGTGCGCTTCGGGCACCGCGCCGCCAAGTACACCGACCTGCTCGACATGTACAAGAAGAGCCGCGCCGAGGGCTTCGGCGCCGAGGTCAAGCGCCGCATCATGATCGGCACCTACGTGCTGAGCCACGGCTACTACGATGCGTACTACCTGCAGGCGCAGAAGCTGCGGCGCATGATCGCCGACGACTTCCAGCACTGTTTCACGCAGTGCGACGTGATCGCCGGACCGGTCGCGCCGACGGTGGCCTGGAAGCTCGGCGACAAGAGCGACGACCCGGTCGCCAACTACCTGGCCGACATCTTCACGCTGCCTGCGAGCCTGGCCGGCCTGCCGGGCATGAGCCTGCCGGCCGGCACCGGCGAAGGCGGCATGCCGGTCGGCCTGCAGCTGATCGGCAACTATTTCCAGGAGGGCACGCTGCTGCACGCGGCCCATGCCTTCCAGCAGGCGACCGACTGGCACGCCCAAGCCCCCTCCCCCTGACCATGGCAAGCACCCCCCAACTGATCCGCGGCTACGAGGTCGTCATCGGCCTCGAGACGCACGCCCAGCTGTCCACGCGCAGCAAGATCTTCAGCGGCTCGAGCACGCAGTTCGGTGCCGCGCCGAACACGCAGGCCTCGCCGGTCGACCTGGCGCTGCCGGGCACGCTGCCGGTGATGAACCGCGGCGCGGTGGAGCGGGCGATCCGCTTCGGGCTGGCGGTCGGCGCGACGGTGGCGCCGCTGTCGATCTTCGCGCGCAAGAACTACTTCTACCCGGACCTGCCGAAGGGCTACCAGATCAGCCAGTACGAGACGCCGGTGGTGCAGGGCGGCTCGCTGGAGTTCTTCGTCGGCGACGTGAAGCACAGGGTGCAGCTGACGCGCGCCCACCTGGAAGAAGACGCCGGCAAGTCGCTGCACGAGGACTACGCCGGCCAGACCGGCATCGACCTGAACCGTGCCGGCACGCCGCTGCTGGAGATCGTCACCGAGCCCGACATGCGCGCGAGCACCGAGGCGGTGGAGTACGCGAAGGCGCTGCATTCGCTGGTGGTGTGGCTCGACATCTGCGACGGCAACATGCAGGAAGGCAGCTTCCGCTGCGATGCCAACGTGTCGGTGCGCCGGCCCGGGGCCGAGTTCGGCACGCGCCGCGAGATCAAGAACCTGAACAGCTTCAAGTACCTGCAGCAGGCGATCGACTACGAGATCCAGTGGCAGATCGACCTGATCGAGGACGGCGGCAAGGTGCAGCAGGCGACCGTGCTGTTCAACCCCGACACCGGCGAGACGCGGGCGATGCGCACGAAGGAAGACGCGCACGACTACCGCTATTTCCCCGACCCGGACCTGCCGCCGCTGGTGATCGCGCCCGAGTGGATCGAGCAGGTGCGCGCCGCGATGCCGGAGCTGCCGCGCCTGATGGCCGAGCGCTTCCAGAAGGAGTACGGGCTACCGGCCTACGACGCGTCGATGATGACGCAGGGCAAGGCGTTCGGCGCGTTCTTCGAGGACACGGCGAAGGCCTGCGGCCAGCCGAAGCTGGCGGCCAACTGGCTGATGGGCGAGGTGTCGCGGCGGCTGAATGCCGAGGAGAAGGACATCGCGCAGAGCCCGGTGAGCGCGGCGACGCTGGCCGCGCTGATCGGGCGCATTGCCGACGGCACGGTCTCGAACAGCGGCGCACGCCAGGTGTTCGATCAGCTGTGGACAGCGGGAGGCGCGGTCGACGCCATCATCGAGGCCAAGGGCCTGAAGCAGATGAGCGACAGCGGCGAGCTGGAGCGCATCCTCGACGAGGTGCTGGCGGCGAACGCGAAGTCGGTGGAGGAGTTCCGTGCCGGCAAGGACAAGGCGTTCAACGCGCTGGTCGGCCAGGCGATGAAGGCCACCAAGGGCAAGGCGAACCCGTCGCAGGTGAACGAGCTTCTCAAGAAGAAACTCGGAGCGAGCTGACCTGCGAAGCTCGATCGCGCCAGACGCCGCGAAGCCAGGCACGCGCGGGCGCGGAAGGTCGTTCGGCGAGTCTTACTTCCCCGCTGCCTTGCGGGGTGCCGGCGCGGAAGCGGCCGGCAGCGCCCCCATCGACCCCGGCGACGCGCCGGCCCACAGCTTCTTCAGCCGTTCGAGCTCGACGTCGTAGAGGTTGTTGATGCGCACGATCTCGTCTTCCTGGTTCTGCACCAGCGATTTCTGCGCCGCCACCGCGGCGTCGTTCGCGTCGAGCTGCTGGCGCAGCTTGGCCGGCGGCTTCTTGCCCTTGTAGAACTCCTGCTCGTCGATCAGCGGCTTGCGCTCGCGTTCGAGTTCGGCCAGCCGCCCCTGCGAGAACGCGACGCCCTTGCGCACATCGTCGAGCGCGGCCTCGCGCGCCTTCATGTGGGCAGCGTCGTTGGGAAAGCGGTTCACCAGGTTGCGGTCGCGGCGGATCGCATCCTGCTGCGCCACGCGGTCGGCGGCGGCTTGCCGCTCCTTCGCCTCGGCCTCGGCGCGCTCGTCGGCGGTCATCGTCGGCGGCACGATCTGGCGCACCGAACCGTCGGTGTTGAGCATGCGCTGCTCGCGGGTCGCGCATTCGACGATCGGGCGGTCGGAGGTCAGGCGCCGGCCGTTGCCGTCGACGCAGCTGTAGATCGCGGCGTGGGCCGAGGAGGCGGCCACCAACCCCGCCAGCACGGCAAGGCATCGCCAGGTTCGCATCGGTCGATTCACCACAAGCAGGCTCGTCATTTACACCCCGTAACGGTCCCGGTAGGCGGTCACGCGCGCCAGGTGGCTGCGCAGGGCCGGATCGTCATTCGTCTGCAGATACTGCAGCAAGTCCGCCAGCGTCGCAATGGCAAGCACCGGCATGCCGTACGCCGCTTCGAACTCCTCAACGGACGAGCGGGCGCTCAGGTTGTCATCGGAACCCTTGCGTTCCATGCGGTCCATCGCGATCAGCACCGACACCGGTTCCGCCCCGGCCGCACGGATCATGTCGACCGATTCGCGCTTGGAAGCGCCGTCGGTGATCACGTCGTCGATGATGACGACGCGGCCCTTCAACGGCGCGCCGACCATCAGCCCGCCTTCGCCGTGGTCCTTGGCTTCCTTGCGGTTGTGGCAGAACGGCACGTTGCGGCCCAGGCCGGCCAGCGCCACCGCAGTGGCCGACGCCAGCGTGATGCCCTTGTAGGCGGGGCCGAACAGCATGTCGAACTCGACGCCCGAGGCGAGCAGGCGGCGCGCATAGAATTCCGCGAGGCGGCCCAGCTTGGCGCCGTCGTCGAACAGGCCGGAATTGAAGAAATAGGGCGACAGCCGCCCGGCCTTGGTCTTGAACTCCCCGAACCGCAACACGCCGGCTTCCACCGAGAAGCTGACGAAGTCTTTGGCCAGGGTGTCAGCGGTGGGGCTCATCGGAGGTCTTTCGTGTTCCGTCTGGTGTCTTTGAATCTGAACGGCATCCGCTCGGCTGCCACGAAGGGGCTGGTGCCGTGGGCGGAAAGCATCGGCGCCGATTGTATGGGGGTGCAGGAGGTCAAGGCCCAGGCGGCCGACATCGCCGGCCGCTTCGAGCGGGTGCACGACATGCACGGCCATTTCCATTTCGCCGAGAAGAAGGGCTACTCGGGCGTCGGCCTGTACAGCCGCAAGACGCCGAGCGACGTGGTGGTGGGCTTCGGATCGCCAGAGTTCGACGCCGAGGGCCGTTACATCGAGCTTCGCTTCGATACACCGAAGCGCAAGCTCAGCATCATCAGCTGCTACTTCCCGAGCGGCTCCAGCGGCGAGGAGCGGCAGCTCGCGAAGTTCCGCTTCCTGGCGCTGATGACGCCGTACCTGCAGCAGCTGAAGGCCGAGCGCGAGTTCATCCTGGTGGGCGACGTGAACATCGCGCACAAGGAGATCGACCTGAAGAACTGGCGCAGCAACCAGAAGAACAGCGGCTTCCTGCCCGAGGAGCGGGCCTGGATGACGCACACGCTGGACGAGCTGGGCCTGGTCGACGTGTTCCGCACGCTGAACCCGAAGGCCGAGCAATACACCTGGTGGAGCAACCGCGGTCAGGCCTGGGCGAAGAACGTCGGCTGGCGGCTCGACTACCACCTGGCCACGCCGGCACTGGCCGCCACGGCGCTGCGCGAGCACATCTACATCGAGCAGCGCTTCTCGGACCACGCGCCGCTGATCATCGACTACGACTTCACGCTCTGATCCGGCGCCCGAAGCGCTGAACAGCACGGCCCGGCCCGCGCTGTTCGGCGTTTGGTCCGGCCCCGTCCCGCTGAAGAATGAGCGCTCACCCGCAGCCGCGGGCAGGCTTTCATTCGAGACGCAGTACGAGGAGCTTCCCATGATCAAGACGCTGACCACCCTGGCCGCCACGCTGGCACTGGCCGCCGGCGCCCACGCCGGCGAGGTCTACACCGGCATCGGCACGCACGGCCTGATGCTCGGCTATGCACAACCGGTCGCGCCGTCGGTGACGCTGCGCGGCGATGTCGCGTCGCTCGGCAAGCACAGCACCACGAAGACCGAGAACAGCATCCACTACGACGCCGAGCTGAAGTTGAGCCGCGGCGGCGTGTTCGCCGACTGGTTCTTCACCGGCGGCTGGCGCCTGACTGGCGGGGTGACCTTCAACGCGATGAAGCTCGACCTGGCCGGCAAGCCGACCAACAACCAGATCGTGATCGGCAACACCACCTACGCGACGCAGGACGGCGACCGCTTCGACGCACACGTGAAGTTCCCGAAGACGACGCCGTTCCTCGGCATCGGCTACGGCCACCAGGCCGGTACCGAAGGCGCCTGGGGCTTCCACTTCGACCTCGGCGCGAGCATCGGCCGCGCGAAGGTCGAGTCGGCCGCGAGCGGCCCCACCTTCGACAGCATGGATGCGACCCAGCGCGCCCAGCTGAACGCCGATGTCGACAAGGAAACGCAGGAGCTGCGCGACGGCGTCGGCAAGATCCGCGCGATCCCGCAACTCAGCCTGGGCGTGAACTACCGCTTCTGAAGGATCGAGGGGCCGCGCCGGGCTAGCATCGCGGCATGCAGCTCCTCGACACCATCGAAACCGACACCGGCCCGAACCCGACGGCCACCATCATCTTCCTGCACGGGCTCGGCGACAGCGGGCACGGCTTCGCGCCCTTCGCGCAGGAGCTGGACCTGTCGGCTGCCGGCCCGGTGCGGTTCATCTTCCCCCACGCACCGACGCGGCCGGTCACGATCAACGGCGGCTACGTGATGCGCGCCTGGTACGACATCCTCGGCGCCGACCTGGTGCGGCGCGAGGACGAGACCGGCCTGCGCGAATCGCAGGCGCTGGTGCAGGCGCTGATCGCGCGCGAGAACGAGCGCGGCATCCCCAGCGCGCGCATCGTGCTCGGCGGCTTCTCGCAGGGCTGCGCGATGACGCTGCTGACCGGGCTGCGCCACGGCGAGCGGCTGGCCGGCCTGGTCGGGCTGTCGGGCTACCTGCCGCTGGCGGCCCAGACCGCGGCCGAGCGCCATGCCGCGAACCACGGCGTGCCGGTCTTCCTCGCGCACGGCCGGCAGGACCCGGTGATCCCGATCGCCCGCGCACTCGCCTCGCGCGACGCGCTGCTGGCGCTCGGCCACCCGGTCGAGTGGCACGAGTACCCGATGCCGCATTCGGTGTGCGGCCCGGAGGTCGAGCACCTGACGCGCTGGCTGACCACGCTGCTGGGTGCCCCGCCCGGCCGAGGTGAATAAATCACAAACCCGCCCGGCGGTTTTCACCACCTGCCGGCATCCGACGCCCCTACGCTGTAACAAGGTGCACAGCGTTGCTGCTGCGCCTGCCATCAGAAGGACAGCGCCATGTTGGATGAACTGCTCTCACCCCCGGACACCCGTCCGACCGCCCACCTGAACCTGCGGCCCACCCCGGCCGCGATCCACCCCGTCGCCGACCCCGTCACGCCGCCGTACCCCGGGCCGGAGCGCCGCCACGGCCACTCCGCGATGGCGCGCTGGCTGACGATGATGCTCGACGAGATGGACCACGGCCTGCTGCTGATCGATGCGAACTGCAGCCTGCGCCATGCCAACCAGCTCGGCTGGCAGCTGCTGCAGGCCGGCGACGGCCTGCGCCTCATCAAGGACCAGGTGCTGCCGCGCCATGCGGAGGAGCTGTCCGGCTTCCTCGGCGCGCTGCTCGGCGCCTGCGGCGGGCGGCGCCGCATGCTGAACCTGAGCCGCGACGACGGCGCGATGCCGGTGGCCTTCGTGCCGATGTCCTCGCCCGAGGACGGCGCGCTGGCCATGCTGGTGCTCGGCAAGCGCCACCGCTGCGAATCGCTGACCCTCGAGTTCTTCGCCCGCACCCACGGCCTGACGGCCGCCGAGACCAAGGTGCTGCGCGCGCTGTGCGACGGCCAGCGGCCGAAGGAAGTGGCGCGCGCCTTCAGCGTCGCCGTCTCGACGGTGCGCTCGCAGATCAGCAGCATCCGCATCAAGACGCAGACCGCCAGCATCGGCGACCTGCTGAACCGCGTGGCGGTGCTGCCGCCGATCGCGTCGGCCATGAAGATGCCGCTGTCGCACTGATCGGCGCCGACTTCCGTCACGCGCAGCGCGTCCACCGTCACGGACGCGCCAGGGGCGGCGTGCTAGATTGGATGGGCTCCTGGGCTACCCGCCCGGGCTTTCCCCATTCGCCGCCGCTTCTCCATGGACGCCGTCACCGGCCCAGCATCCTCCCCCCTGCTGTCCGAATCCCTGGGCCTGCTCTCGGCCCGGGGCGAGCAGCGACGCTATCGCAAGGGCGTGCTGCTGATCCAGGAAGGCGATCACGGCGACACCTTGTTCATCCTGCTGTCGGGCCGCGTGAAGGCGTTCTCGATCGACGAGCGCGACCGCGAGATCGTCTACGGCGTCTACGGCCCGGGCGAGTACCTCGGCGAGATGTCGCTCGACGGCGGGCCGCGCTCGGCCTCGGTCATCACGCTCGAACCCACGGTGTGCTCGGTCGTCACGCGGCACACGCTGCGCCAGCACATCGCCGAGCGGCCGGAGTTCGCGTTCGAGCTGATCTCGCGCGTGATCCACCGCGCGCGCCTGGCGACCCACAGTGCGCGCAGCCTGGCCCTGCTCGACGTCTACGGCC
Organism: Rhizobacter sp. P2_H3; assembly: GCF_056403355.1. NCBI lineage: Bacteria > Pseudomonadati > Pseudomonadota > Betaproteobacteria > Burkholderiales > Sphaerotilaceae > Rhizobacter > Rhizobacter sp. P2_H3. The sequence goes on from NZ_JBFUFQ010000003.1 coordinate 27,922, forward strand.
GCGTCGCGCAGCTGCTGACCGACCTGGCGGAGGTGCAGCCCGACGGCACGCACGTGATCCGCGAACGGCTGACGCACCAGGAGATCGCGAGCCGCGTCGGCTGCTCGCGCGAGATGGTGAGCCGCCTGCTGAAGGACCTGGACGCCGGCGGGCACATCGCGGTCAGCCGCACGCAGATCGTGCTGAAGCGGCCGCTGCCCGCGCGCTGGTAGCCGGCAGGCCCGCGCGCCGCTGGCAGAATCGGCGCATGCCGCGTCCGATCGAAGCGCTGATCCACAGCGATGCCCTGAGCCACAACCTGCAGCGCGCCCGTGCCTGCGCGCCCGATGCGCGCGTCTGGGCGATCGTCAAGGCGAACGCCTACGGGCACGGCGTCGAGCGGGTGTACGGCGCGCTGCAGGCCGCCGACGGCTTCGCGCTGCTCGACCTGGCCGAGGCCGAGCGGGTGCGCGCGATGGGCTGGCGCGGGCCGATCCTGCTGCTCGAGGGCTGTTTCGAAGCGCGCGACCTGGAGCTGTGCTCGCGCCTGAACCTGTGGCACACGGTGCACCACGAGGCGCAGATCGACTGGCTCGCGATGCACAAGACGACCTGGCCGCACCATGTCTTCCTGAAGATGAACACCGGCATGAACCGGCTCGGCTTCACGCCTGCGGCGTTCCGCACCGCGTGGCTGCGGCTGTCGAACCTGCCGCAGGTCGACGCGATCACGCTGATGACGCACTTCTCCGATGCCGACGGGCCGCGCGGCATCGAGGCGCAGGTGGCGGTGTTCAACGCCGCCACCGCCGACCTCGATGGCGAACGTTCGCTGAGCAACAGTGCGGCCACGCTGCGCTTCGCGGCGACGCAGCCGGGCGTGCGGGCCGACTGGGTGCGCCCCGGCATCATGGTGTACGGCTCGTCGCCCGACCACCCCGAGAAGACGATCGCCGACTGGGACTTGCGCCCGGCGATGACGCTGCGCTCGCGGCTGATCGGCGTGCAGGCGCTGAAGCCCGGCGACACCGTCGGCTACGGCAGCGCGTTCACCGCCGAGCGCGAGATGCGCATCGGCGTGGCCGCCTGCGGCTATGCCGACGGCTACCCGCGCGTCGCGCCGGCCGGCACGCCGGTGCTGGTCGATGGCGTGCGCTGCGCGCTGGTCGGCCGGGTGTCGATGGACATGCTGACGATCGACCTGACGCCGCTGCCGCAAGCGGGCGTCGGCAGCGAGGTCACGCTGTGGGGGCGCGGCCCGCATGGCAGCGTGCTGTCGATCGACGAGGTCGCGCGGCCGGCCGGCACGATCGGCTACGAGCTGATGTGCGCGCTCGCGCAGCGGGTGCCGACGCACGCCGTGCCCTGATGCCGTGACGCCCCAGGTCGATCCCGCCGAGGTCGAGTTCAGCGCGATCCGCGCCCAGGGGGCGGGCGGGCAGAACGTCAACAAGGTGTCGAGCGCGGTGCACCTGCGCTTCGACATCCGTGCGTCGTCGCTGCCCGAGCCGCTGAAGGAGCGGCTGCTCGCGCTGTCCGACCAGCGCATCACCGGCGACGGCGTCGTCGTGATCAAGGCGCAGACCTCGCGCAGCCAGGACATGAACCGCCAGGATGCACTGCAGCGCCTGCAGCAGCTGGTCGACAGCGTGGCCGTGGTGGCGCCGCCGCGGCGAGCGACCAAGCCGACGCGCGGGTCGCAGAAGCGGCGGCTCGAGGGGAAGTCTCAGCGCGGCGACTTGAAAAGCTCGCGGGGGAAAGTGCGCGATGTCTGACGACATGTCCGCATCACGGCACGCGCACGCCGGGCAGCTTGCGCATGCCGCGGTCGAAGGTGGCCGTGAAGTCACAGCCGTGATGCGCATGCCTGGCGACCACCAGGCAATCCGCAAAGCCGCAGGGTGCGCTCTCGAACAGCGTCACCGCGCGCCCGATCGTGTCGCGGTCTTCGAATGCGAAAGCCGGTTCGTCCAGCAAGCTGCGCACGGCCGTCAATTGCGCCGCCTTGTCCTGCGAATACGCTGTTCGCAACGTCCACACCGCTTCGGCCAGCACGACGTCGGTCACCAGCAGCGAACCCGGAACGCTGCCGTGCTCGGCCAGCAGCGCGTCGATCCGCTCGCCCTGCACCGGATCGTCGTTGAGCCACAGCCGCAAGAGGATGTTCGTGTCGATGCCGATCATCAACGAGGCGTCTTGGGGCGACCCACTGCAGGCGCGTGCTTGTCGCGCAGGTGCTTCGCAATGCCGTCGTCCATCTCCTCGACGGTCAGGGGTCCGGCATGCGGCGACTTCAGGATGCCGCGGACCCGACGGGCGTCGGCCGTTACGTGCCGAGCGGTGATCGTGTTGTCCGGCAGCACCTGGAAATCCAGGGTCGAGCCGGCATCGAGGCCGAGCCGGTCACGAATCTCCTTCGGGACCGTGACCTGACCTTTGCTGGTGAGCGTGGCATACATGACGGAGAACCTCGGTCGTCGATGATTCCTTACATTCTAATGCCGTAAGGAATGCGACGGGAATCCAATCAGGCACGCCGGGTCTTGTAGATCCCGCACCCCAGCACCAGGTCCTGCGCCACCGGCACGATGTACGAGGTCTTCGGCAGCACTTGCCCGTTGGCCGGGTTCAGGAAGTCGTAGTCGACCCAGCCGCCGCCGGCCGCGGCAGCGGCCCACACGTCCTGCGTCAGCTTCGTCACGTCGGTGCCGATGATCTGCTTGGCGCTCTTGCCGACGTTGGCCGGCTTGCCGCCGAACGCGTGGTACACGAGCTGCCGGTCCCACGCGAAGACGTACATGTCGCGGTCCGAGAACCCGTTGCCCGGTTCGGTGATGCCGGGCAGCGCCGCCGCACCGCCGCGTTCGTTGTAGTACGCGATCGCCCGCTGCACCAGCGCCTGCGCCTCGTCCGCCGTGCCCTGGCGCAGCTGGAAACCGCCCGCCGCCGCCGACAGCTGGCGCGCCCGCTCGACCAGGCTGGCGCAGGCGCGCGAGGTCTGCCCGACCATCTGCGCGTTCTGGTGCGTCAGCGTGTCGAGCTGCGTCATCGCCTGCGAGACCTGCGCGAGGCCGTCGCTCTGCTCGCCGACGGCCGACGTGATGCGCCCCATCCGCCCGGTGAGTTCGGCGATGCCGCCGACGATCTCCGAAAGCACGCCGCTCACCCGGTCGATGTGGCCGACGCCGCTCGCGGTCTCGGCGCCCGACTGCTCGATCAGCGCCTTGATCTCGCGCGCCGCCTCGCCGCTGCGCTGTGCGAGCGCGCGCACCTCGGCCGCGACGACCGCGAAGCCGCGGCCCTGCTCGCCGGCGCGTGCCGCCTCGACGGCGGCATTCAGCGCGAGGATGTTGGTCTGGAACGCGATCGAGTCGATCACGCCGATGATGTCGCCGACCTTCTCGGAGCCGGCCTTGATGGCATGCATCGAGTCGACCGCCTCGCGCATCGCGCCGCCGCCCGAGCCGGCCAGGCCGTGCACGCGCGCGGCCAGCGCCTCGGCCTCGCGGGCATCGCTCGCGTTCTGGCGCACCGTGGCATCGAGCTGCTGCACGCTGGCCGAGGTCTGCTCCAGGTTGGCCGACTGCTGCTCGGTGCGGCTCGACAGGTCGGCCGTGTCGGTCGTCAGCTCGGTGGTGGCCGCCGTGACCAGCAGCGAGCTGCTGCGGATGTCGGCCACCAGCCCGGAGATCGTCTCGTTGACGGCATCGAGCGCGGCGCCGATGCGGGCGAATTCATCCTCGCCGCGGATCTCGATCCGGCGCGACAGGTCGCCCTGCTTCATGCGCGACACGGCGGATTCGAGCGCGCCCAGCGCACCGGCCATCTGCAGGTACAGCGCCATCAGCACGTAGGCCAGCAGCAGCGCCACGGTGATCAGCGCGAGGCTGCCCCAGTGCGTCCAGCCGTGCTGCTGCACCCAGGCGCCGAGTGCGGCGGCCCCCAGCAGCGCACAGCCGACGGCCAGCAGCGAGAGCTTCGCGCCGAGCCCCAGCCTGCCGAATGCGGCGATCCCCAGGCCCATCGGCCCCCCACTGCGATGCACGTCCATCCGCCCCCCGTGGTGTTCGTGGTGTTGCCACCCGGTCGGCCCGGGCGGTCGGGCGATCGTACAGGCCGCGCCGCGCCGCGTGCAAACCGCGGGGGATCAGGCGCGCTTGAAGAGTGCCAACAACGCCGCAGCGGCGACGAACAGGCTGCCGAACAGGCGGTTCAGCGCGCGGATCTGCGTCGGCGACTTCAGCAGCCGCAGCAGCCGTGCGGCCAGCGCCGTGTAGCCGGCCATCACGACCAGGTCGGTGAACATCAGCGTCGCGCCGATCACGGCATATTGCAGGGTGAGCGGCCGGGTGATGTCGAGGAACGACGGCACCACGGCCAGCAGGAACACCGTGCCCTTCGGGTTCACCGCGTTGACCATCCAGCCGCGCAGCACCAGGGTGCGCCGCGTCACCTGCGCCTCGCCGGTGGCCGCGACCATCGGCTGCGCCGGCGCGCGCCATTGCTTGATGCCCAGCCACAGCAGGTAGCCGACGCCGAGCCACTTCACCGCCGCGAAGGCGAGGCTCGAGGCCGCGATCAGCGCGCCGAGCCCGAGGCCCACCACCAGCACCTGGGTCCAGATGCCCATCACGAGGCCGAAGGTCATGAAGTAGCCGCGCGCAAAGCCGTGGTTGACGCCGGCGCTCATCGCGGCGACGGCGCCGGCCCCCGGCGACAGGCTGATGGCCCAGGCGGCGGCGAAGAAGGCGAGCCAGAGGGAGAAGTCCATGTCGTGTGTCTCGGGGGAAAAGCGCGAAAGAGGCGTCAGAGTTGTTCGATGATGATCTGCCCGAGCCGTTTCAGGCGTGTCTCGAGCAGCGGCGTCCACGGGTCGCCGTAGTGCAGCCGGATGAAATGGTTGAAGCGCGCGCTGCAGGTGAAGGTGGCCCCCGGCGCCACGCCGATCAGTTCGCGGCACGCCAGCTCGAAGACCTTGCGCGAATCCACCTGCGGCGGCAGCTCGATCCACAGGGCGAGCCCGCCGCGCGGCCGGCTCAGCCGGCAGCCGGGCGGGAAGTATCGCGCGATCGCATCGGCCATCGCCTGCGCCTGGGTTTTCAGCGACGCGCGCAGCCGGCGCATGTGGTGGTCGTAGCCGCCGTCGGCGAGGAACTCGGCGATCACCTCCTGCTGCAGTTGCACGCCGGGCGACGAGGTGCGGAACTTGATCGACTGGCATTCGCGCAGGTGCCGGCCCGGCGCCATCCAGCCGACGCGGTAGCCGGGCGCCACCGCCTTCGTGAAGGCCGAGCACAGGATCACGTCGTCGCGTGTGTCGAAGCTCTTCAGCACCGGCGGGCGTTCGTCGCCGAAGTGCAGCTCGCCGTAGATGTCGCTCTCGATCACCGGAAAGCCGCGCTCGGCGGCCAGCGCGACCAGGCGGCGCTTGTTCTCGGTCGGCATCAGGCTGCCGACCGGGTTCTGGAAGTTCGGGATCACGACGCAGGCGCGCACCGCACCGGGCGTGCGCGTGGCGAGGTCCAGCGCCTCGATCGACAGGCCGTCGCGCGGGTGCGACGGGATCTCGATCGAACGCATGCCCAGGCTCTCGATCACGTCGAGCAGCATGAAATAGGTCGGCGACTCGATCGCGATCGTGTCGCCGGCCTTCGCCACCGCGCGCAGCGCGAGGTGCATCGCTTCCATGCCGCCGTTGGTCAGCAGGATCTCGTCGGGGTGCAGGCGCACGCCGCTGTGGATCGCGCGGCGGGCGATCTCGCGGCGCAGCGCCGGGCTGCCGCTGCTTTCGACGCGCGAGGCGTATTCGGGGTGGCGGCGGTTGATGCTGGCCGTCAGCTGGCGCAGCTTGGCTTCGGGCAGCAGGCTGCGGCCGGCCTGCACGCGGAACGACGGCATCGCGCCGGGCTCGTTCGCGACGAGCAGGAACTGGCGCGTCAGCCCGTCGGGCGTGACGAAATCGGCCTTGCTCATGCGGGCGTCGAGTTCGGGTTCGGGCAGCGGCTGCGGGCGCGGCGCGACGAAGTAGCCCGACTTGGGCCGGGCCTCGACCAGCCCGCGGTTCTCGAGCCAGCGGTAGGCGAGCGTCGCGGTGGAGGCGCTGACGCCGTGCTGCTGGCACAGCTGCCGCACCGACGGCAGCCGGTCGCCGCTGCGCAGGCTGCCGCAGGTGATGGCCTTCTCCAGCCCGCCGGCCACTGCCTGGTACAGCGGTGACTGTGGCAACAGCGTCAGCAGCGCGTCGGCGTCGAGCAGGGCCTCTTCCATGGGAGACGATTGTCGCCGTGGCCGGTGGGACGGCACAGGTACAGATCCGGGCAGTTGTCACCAGCACAGTCGACGCAGCGGGCATCTGTGACGGTGCAGTTCACGCTGTTCTGGATGTGGTGGGCGACGGGGCTTGCCGGAACACTGGTGCCCTGAGGAATTCACGGCAGGACCCCCATGACCACCCCACTCCACACCCTCGATCTGCAACTCGCCGCCGGCGAACTGCACCGCTGGCGCTCGGCCCGCACGGTCGAGTTGCAGGTGCTGGCCGGCCGCGTGTGGGTCACGCAGAGCGGCGACGCGGACGACCACTTCCTGGCGGCCGGCGACACGCTCGCGCTGCGCCGTGGGGCGCTGGCGCTGATCGAGGCGGAGTCGGGCGCGAACCTGCGCCTGTTCGCGCCCGCGGCGGCGCTGCCGTCGGCTCCGTGGTGGCAGCGCCTCGCGGGCCGCCGCCGGCCCCCCGCTACAGTCGCGGGGTGAGCAAACCCAAATCCGTCTACACCTGCAGCGAGTGCGGTGGCACCAGCCCCAAGTGGCTGGGCAAGTGCCCGCACTGCAACGCCTGGAACACGCTGGTCGAAGGCGTCGCCGAGGCGCCGTCGAAGCACCGCTACCAATCGCTGGCCGGCGCGCAGCCGGTCGCCACGCTGTCCGAGATCGAGGCCTCCGATGTCGATCGCCAGCCCACCGGCATCGATGAACTCGACCGCGTGCTCGGCGGCGGCATCGTCGCCGGCGGCGTCGTGCTGATCGGCGGCGACCCCGGCATCGGCAAGTCCACGCTGCTGCTGCAGGCGCTCGATGCGCTGTCGCGCAACATGCGGGCGCTGTACGTCACCGGCGAAGAATCCGGCGCGCAGGTCGCGCTGCGCTCGCGCCGGCTCGGGCTCGACGGCTCGCAGGTGCGCGTGGTCGCCGAGATCCAGCTCGAGAAGATCACCGCCACCATCGATGCCGAGCAGCCGGCGATCTGCGTGATCGACTCGATCCAGACCGTCTACAGCGAGCAGCTCACCTCGGCGCCCGGCTCGGTGGCCCAGGTGCGCGAATGCGCCGCGCAGCTGACCCGCGTGGCCAAGAGCAGCGGCACCACGATCATCCTGGTCGGCCACGTGACGAAGGAAGGCGCGCTCGCCGGCCCGCGCGTGCTGGAGCACATCGTCGACACGGTGCTGTATTTCGAGGGCGACACCCACAGCAGCTTCCGGCTGGTGCGCGCGATCAAGAACCGCTTCGGCGCGGTCAACGAGATCGGCGTGTTCGCGATGACCGAGAAGGGGCTGAAGGGCGTCGCGAACCCGAGCGCGATCTTCCTGTCGACGCACGGCGAGCCGGTGGCCGGCTCCTGCGTGCTGGTCACGCTGGAGGGCACGCGGCCGCTGCTGGTCGAGATCCAGGCGCTGGTCGACTCCGGCGGCCCGAGCCCGCGGCGCCTGAGCGTCGGCCTCGACCGCGACCGCCTCGCGATGATGCTGGCGGTGCTGCACCGCCACGCCGGCATCGCCTGCCTCGACCAGGACGTGTTCGTCAATGCGGTGGGCGGCGTGCGCATCAGCGAGCCGGCCGCCGACCTGGCGGTGATGCTCGCGATCCAGAGCAGCCTGCGCGGGCGGCCGCTGCCGCGCGGCTTCATCGCGTTCGGCGAGGTCGGGCTGGCCGGCGAGGTGCGGCCGGCGCCGCGCGGCCAGGAGCGCCTGAAGGAGGCGGCGAAGCTCGGCTTCAGCGTGGCCGTCGTGCCGAAGGCCAATGCGCCGAAGAAGGCGATCGAGGGGTTGACCATCCACCCGGTCGAGCGCATCGAGGAGGCGATCGACCTGCTGCGCAGCTTGAGCTGACGCTGCGCAAGGCCTCTCACGGGGCTCGGCCGCCGTGGGGCCAAACAAGAGCTATTATCATTTGCATCGGGCGGCTGTCGCCCTGCCGTGATCGTCCTCTGGTTTGTCCGCCCCCGCCCGTATGACCGCTCCCCGACTTTCCGACCTGCCCGCCGGTGCCCGTGGCACCGTCATCGGCCTGCGCGCCGAGGGCTCGCCCGATCCGCAGATGCTGCACCGCCTGAGCGAGCTGGGCTTCCTGCCCGGTGAGCCGGTGCAACTGCTGCGCCGCGGTCCCGGCGGGCGCGAGCCGCTCGCGGTGCAGATCGGCGAGACCTTCTTCGCGCTGCGCAAGATCGAGGCGCAGTGCGTCGAGGTGAACGTCGAAGGGCTGCCGACATGAGCGCCGAGGCCCTTCGCATCGCCCTCGTCGGCAACCCGAACTGCGGCAAGACGGCCCTCTTCAACCTGCTGACCGGCGCGCGCCAGAAGGTCGCGAACTACGCCGGCGTCACCGTCGAGCGCAAGGTCGGCAGCGCGACGCTGCGCAACGGCCGCACGGTGTCGGTGATCGACCTGCCCGGGGCGTACAGCCTGACGCCGGCCACGCCCGACGAAGAGGTCACCCGCGAGATGGTGATGGGCCTGCGCGCCGGCGAGGCCGCGCCCGATGCGCTGGTCGCGGTGGTCGACGCCACCAACCTGCCGATGAACCTGCGCCTGGTGCTCGAGCTGCGCCGCCTCGGCCGGCCGATGATCGTCTCGCTGAACATGGCCGACGTGGCGCGCGCGCGCGGGCTGCAGATCGACGTGGCGAAGCTGTCGGCCGAGCTCGGCGTGCCGGTCGTCGAGACCGTCGCGGTGCAGAGCCGCGGCCACGAGGCGCTGCTGGCCCAGCTCGAGAAACAGGCCGAATGGCCGACGCCGCCGGCCGTCGCCGACACGCCGACGCTGCCCGAGCTGCAGCGCGAGGTGCGCCGCATCCTGGCGGTCGCGGTGCCCGGCGCGATGCAGTTCAAGCGCTTCAACCACCGCATCGACGCGGTGGTGATGCACCCGGTGTGGGGCCTGGTGCTGCTGGCGGCGCTGCTGTTCCTGATGTTCCAGGCGGTGTTCTCGTGGGCCAACGTGCCGATGGACGCCATCAAGGACGGCATGGCCGCGGCCGGCGAGTTCCTGAGCGCGCACATGGCCGACGGCCCGTTGCGCAGCCTGCTGGTCGACGGCGTGATCGCGGGCGCCGGCAGCGTGCTGGTGTTCCTGCCGCAGATCCTGATCCTGTTCCTGTTCATCCTGGTGCTGGAAGACTCGGGCTACCTGCCGCGCGCCGCGTTCCTGCTCGACACCGTGATGGGCAAGGTCGGCCTGTCGGGCCGCGCCTTCATCCCGCTGCTGTCGAGCTTCGCCTGCGCGATCCCCGGCATCATGGCCACGCGCACCATTCCGAACTGGCGCGACCGGCTCGCCACCATCATGGTCGCGCCGCTGATGACCTGCTCGGCCCGGCTGCCGGTCTACGCGCTGCTGATCGGCGCCTTCGTGCCGAAGCGCAGCGTCGGCTGGTTCAACCTGCAGGGCGTGACGCTGTTCGTGCTGTACGTGGCCGGCGTGCTGTCGGCGATGGCGGTGGCCTGGGTGCTCAAGCGCACCTGGATGAAGAGCAGCTACCAGCCGCTGATGCTGGAACTGCCGCCGTACCGGGTGCCGAACGTCCGCAACCTCGCGATCGGCCTGTGGGAGCGGGCGCGCATCTTCCTGCGCCGCGTCGGCACGATCATCTTCGCGCTGACGGTGGTGCTGTGGTTCCTGTCGAGCTTCCCCGGGCCGCCCGATGGCGCCACCGGCCCGGCCATCCAGTACAGCCTGGCGGGTTACCTCGGTCGCGCGCTCGAAGTGATCTTCGCGCCGATCGGCTTCAACTGGCAGATCTCGATCGCGCTGGTGCCGGGACTGGCCGCACGCGAAGTGGCGGTCGGTGCGCTCGGCACGGTGTATGCGATGTCGGCGGCCGGCGAGGTGGCCGATTCGCTGGCGCCGGTCATCGCGCAGAGCTGGTCGATCGCGACCGCCTACTCGCTGCTCGCCTGGTACGTGTTCGCGCCGCAGTGCATGTCGACGCTCGCGGTGGTGCGCCGCGAGACCAACTCGTGGCGCTACCCGCTGATCATGGCGGGCTACCTGTTCGCGCTCGCCTACGTCGCATCGTTCATCACCTACCGCGCCACCTTGTGGCTCGGTGCCTGAACCGGGAGGTCCGCCATGCAAGACCTGATCGTCGGATTGATCGTCCTCGGCTGCTTCGGCTACGCGGTCAACGCGCTGATGCCGGCGGCGCTGCGCCGCACGGTCGCCGGGCGCCTCGCCCGCTGGCCGTCGTGGCCGGCGCCGATCGCGCAACGCCTGCAGCGCGCCGCGCAGGTGCCGGCCGGTTGCGGCTGCGACGGCTGCGACGTGCCCGCGAAGACGGCCGCGGCGGCGCAGGCCGGCAAGGCGCAGACGATCCGCATCCACCGGCGTTCCTGAGCGGTTCGTAGTCCAATGGCGGCATGCGACTGGCCGCCCTCTCCGACATCCACGGCAACCTGCCCGCGCTCGATGCGGTGCTGGCCGACATCGCCACCACCGGCGCCGACCTGGCGGTCAACCTCGGCGACATCCTGTCCGGCCCGCTGTGGATCACCGAGACCGCCGAGCGGCTGATGGCGCTCGGCCTGCCGACGATCCGCGGCAACCATGAGCGCCAGGTGCTGGTGCCGGATGTCGCGGCGATGGGGGCTTCCGATGCGTTCGCCGCCGAACGCCTGCTGCCGCAGCACCGGGCGTGGCTCGCCGGGTTGCCGGCCACGCTGCAGCTGTCGGACGAGGTGTTCTGCTGCCACGGCACGCCCGGCAGCGACCTCGTCTACTTCCTCGAATCGGTCGATCCCGGCGGCCTGCGGCCGGCCACGCTCGCCGAGGCGACAGCGCGCGCCGGCGCTGCCCAGCAAGGCGTGGCGCACGGTGTGATCCTGTGCGGCCACACCCATGTGCCGCGTGGGCTGCGGCTGGCGGATGGGCGGCTCGTCGTCAACCCCGGCAGCGTCGGCCTGCAGGCCTACGACGACGACCATCCGCACCCGCACGTCGTCGAGAACGGCACGCCGCACGCCCGCTATGCGCTGCTGACGCGCCGCCCCGCCGGCTGGCAGGTCGAATGGCGCGCCGTGCCCTACGACGCCGAACCGGCCGCGCAGCGGGCCGATCGACACGGCCGCCCGGACTGGGCCGCCGCGCTGCGAACCGGCTTCGTTGTGGAAACTGCACAGGCGAGTGCCCCGATCCGCCCCGTAACATCGCGCGCATGAATCCAATCGTCGGGTGGGGCCTCGCGGTGATCGCGGTGGCGGCAGCGTGGCAGGCCTATGGCTGGCAGGGCGTCGTGATGGCTGCGTCGGTCATCGTGTTCTGGCTGCTGATCCAGTTCAGCCGCGCGCTGCGCGTGATGAAGAACGCCGGCGAGGCGCCGGTCGGCCACGTCGGCAGCACCGTGATGCTGAACTCGAAGCTGAGTGCGGGCCTGACGATGATGCAGGTGGTGACGATGACGCGCAGCCTCGGCCGCAGGATCGATCCCGACGGCGACACCTGGGCCTGGGCCGACGACGGCGGCAGCGAGGTCACGCTGGAGTTCAAGGGCGGCAAGCTCGCGAAGTGGACGCTGGTGCGGCCCGCTCCCGAGGCTGCGGCGGACCCCGCGGACCCGGTCGATCCGGCCAATCCGTAAAATCGCCTGCTTTCAGTCTGATTTCCTCAGCCTCATTCCCCACACAGGAGCCTGCCATGTCGATGGCCGATCGCGACGGAAAAATCTGGATGGACGGGCAACTGGTGGACTGGCGCGACGCCAAGATCCACGTGCTCAGCCACACGCTGCACTACGGGTGCGGTGCCTTCGAGGGCGTGCGCGCCTACAAGACGGCCAACGGCACGGCGATCTTCCGGCTGCGCGAGCACACCGAGCGGCTCTTCAACAGCGCGAAGATCCTGCGCATGAAGATCCCGTTCTCGCTGCAGGAGGTGATGGACGCGCAGCGCACCGTGGTGCGTGAGAACCAGCTCGAGAGCTGCTACCTGCGCCCGCTGACCTGGATCGGCTCCGAGAAGCTGGGCGTGAGCCCGAAGGGCAACCAGATCCACCTGATGGTCGCCGCCTGGTCCTGGGGCGCCTACCTGGGCGAAGAAGGCCTGAAGCGCGGCATCCGCGTGAAGACCAGCAGCTACACCCGCCACCACGTCAACATCACGATGACGCAGGCCAAGGCGGTCAGCAACTACACGAACTCGATCCTCGCGAACATGGAAGCCACCGAGGACGGCTACGACGAGGCGCTGCTGCTCGATGCCTCCGGCTTCGTCAGCGAAGGCGCCGGCGAGAACATCTTCGTGATCAAGAACGGCGTGGTCTACACGCCCGACCTGTCGGCCGGGGCGCTGAACGGCATCACCCGCAACACGATCTTCGCGATCTGCAACGACCTGGGCCTGAAGCTGGTCGAGAAGCGCATCACCCGCGACGAGGTCTACATCAGCGACGAGGCCTTCTTCACCGGCACCGCCGCCGAGGTGACGCCGATCCGCGAGCTCGACCGCATCGAGCTCGGCAGCGGCTCGCGCGGGCCCATCACCGAGAAGATCCAGAGCGCGTTCTTCGACATCGTGAACGGCCGCAACCCCAAGTACGCCGAATGGCTGACCGCCGTCTGAGGACCCCATGAGCACAAGCAAACAACAGGAAGTGGTCGAGGTCACCGCGCACGACGTGCAGGGCCCCGGCGTGGTGTTCTGCCCGAACCCGAAGATGGCGCTGTGGAGCACCCACCCGAAGGTGTTCATCGACGTCGCGACGACCGGCGAAGGCAAGTGCCCGTACTGCGGCACCGTGTATCGCCTGAAGGCCGGCGAAAAACTCCACTCGCACTGACCCGACGCGATGAACCGCGCCTTGCTGATCGCCCCGCAGTGGATCGGCGACGCGGTGATGTCGCAGCCGCTGGTCGGCCGGCTGGCGGCGCGCGGTGACGAGGTGACGGTCGCCGCGCTGCCGTGGGTCGCGCCGGTGTACCGGGCGATGGCCGGCGTGCGCGAGGTGATCGAGCTGCCGTTCGCGCACGGGCGGCTCGACTGGTCGGCGCGGCGCCGTGTCGCGGCCACGCTGCGCGGCCGCTTCGACACCGCCTACGTGCTGCCGAACTCGATCAAGTCGGCGCTGATTCCGTTCTTCGCCGGCATTGCGCAGCGCATCGGCTACCAGGGCGAAGGCCGGCCGCTGCTGCTGAACAAGCGGCTGCCGAACCCCGGCGGGCGCCCGCCGATGGTGGCGTTCTACAGCGCGCTGGCGGGCGGCCCCGCCGAGAGTGAACGGCCCCGCCTGCAGTTCGATGCGGCAACGCTCGAGCGCGTGACCCGCGCGGCCGACCTGGCGCCGCAGCAGTACTGGGCTTTCGCGCCCGGCGCCGAATACGGTCCCGCCAAATGCTGGCCGGCCTCGCACTACGCCGAACTCGCACGCTCGCTGCAGGCCGCCCACGGGCTGCCGATCGTGCTGCTCGGCTCGGGCAAGGAAGTCGCGCTGTGCGACGAGATCGCCGCGGCCGCGCCCGGCGCCTGCCACGTGCTGGCTGGCAAGACCACGCTGATCGACGCGATGGTGCTGATCGCCGGCGCCCGCGGTGTCGTCAGCAACGATTCCGGGCTGATGCACGTCGCGGCGGCGTTCGGCATCCCGCAGGTCGCCGTGTTCGGCTCGACCAGCCCGGAGCACACGCCGCCGTTGAACCCGCGCGCGCAGGTGATCTGGCTGAAGGAGGAGCTGCAGCTCGACTGCGCCCCCTGCTTCGACCGCACCTGCCGCTTCGGCCACACCCGCTGCCTGACCGGCGTCAGTGCGCAGCGGGTGGAAGCCGCGCTCGCCGAGCGGTTACGCGCCGCCTGACACCGGCCGCAACGCCACATCGCACGATGCCCACCGACCTGCAGCAGGATCGCTTGATGCGCGAGGCGCTGGTCGGCGCCGGCACCTCGGTCTGGGCCTGGGACATGGAGGCCGACGCGCTCAGCGGCATGGACGGCAGCGTCGCGCTGCTCGGCTACGCGGTCGGCGAGATGCTGCCGACCCAGGCCGGCTGGGACAGCGTGATCCACCCCGACGACCGGCCGCTGAACCACGCCGCGTACCTGCGCCATGCGCGCGGCGAGATCCCGGCCTACGAGAGCGAGTACCGCGCGCGCCACAAGGACGGCAGCTGGCGCTGGCTGTCCGAGCGCGGCCGCATCGTCGAGTGGTGGCCCGACGGCCGGCCGCGCCGCATGGTCGGCACGCTGAGCGACGTGACGCTGCGCCGCCAGGCGCAGGGCGAGGCCGCCGAGCGCGACGAGCGGCTGCAGCAGATCATGCGCCACGTGCCCGGCGTGCTGTACCAGTACCGGCTGTGGCCGGACGGGCGGGCCGAGATCCCTTTCGTCAGCGACCGCTGCACCGAGGTGCTGGGGCTGACGCCGCAGCAGCTGATGGCCGATGCGCTGGAGATGTTCCGCCGCATCGCGCGCAGCGACCGCGAGGAACTGATGGCCGCAGTGTCGAACTGGGCCCGCAGCAAGGCGACGCAGCGCACCGAATACCGCTACCACCACCCCGACGGCAGCCTGCGCTGGATGCAGGCGGTGTCGTCGCCGCGGCGTGCGCCCGACGGCTCGATCCTGTGGCACGGCTACCTGGAGGACATCACCGAGTACCGCGAGCTCGAGAAGGCGCGCGCCGCCGCCGCGACGGCCGATGCGGCGAACCGCGCGAAGACCGAGTTCCTGTCGCGCATGAGCCACGAGCTGCGCACGCCGCTGAACGCGGTGCTCGGCTTCGCGCAGCTGCTGGAGCTCGACGAAGAGCCGCTCAGCGTGGCGCAGCACCGCCGCGTCGCGCTGATCCGCGAATCGGGTGAGCACCTGCTGCGCATGATCGGCGACCTGCTCGACCACAGCCGCATCGAGGCCGGCCAGCTCTCGGTGGAGTCGGCCGACATCGCGCTCGGCCCGCTGCTCGGCGAATGCCTCGACATGCTGGCGCCACAGGCCGGCGAGGCGGGCGTGACGCTGCGGCCGATCGAAGGCGCGCGGGCGCTGCAGGTGCGCGCCGACCCGACGCGGCTGCGCCAGGTGGTGCTGAACCTGCTGAGCAATGCGGTGAAGTACAACCGCGCCGGCGGCTCGGTGCGGGTGCGTGCCGAGGCCCGCGACGGCGCGGTGCTGCTGCAGGTGATCGACGACGGCATCGGCATCGCGCAGAAGGACCTGCCGCAGCTGTTCGAGCCGTTCAACCGGCTCGCGCAGGCGCGCAGCGGCATCCAGGGCACCGGCATCGGCCTCGCGATCACGCGCGCGCTGATCGTGCTGATGGGCGGGCGCATCGAGGTCGAGAGCACGCCGGGCGCGGGCTCGACGTTCAGCGTGATGCTGCCGCGCAGCGCCGATCAGAGCGTCAATTTGCCGGCGTAGAGCACCGGGCCGGTCGGCGCGCCCGACGGCGATCCGCCCGGCGGTTCCAGCGTGACGGCCAGTGCCGCGGTGCCCTGCAGCACCTGGCCGCGGCGCACCACCGTCGACCCGCTGGCCGAGATCACGCCCAGCGAGCGTGGCGCGCCGCTCGGCGGCAGCGCCCACAGTTCGAGCGAGCGGTCGGGCCGCACGCTGACGGGGGTCAGCGGCCGCGTCACCATCGCGCGGCCATCGGCGCTGATGCTCGCGACGAAGCTGGCCGGCGTCACCGCATTCGGCTGGTCGGCCGGCGCAGCGGCCGACAGCACCACGACGATCGGCGCTTGGGCCGGCGGCGGGCTCGCGACGATGAACGCGAGCGCCAGCGTTGCGGCGGTGGCGACACCGCTCAACACGCGCCAGAACGCGAGGCGCGCCCACCAGGCCTGCGACGGTGCCTCAGTGGGTCGCAGTCCGAGCCGGGTCTCGATGCGCCGCCACACGCGCGCCGGCGGCTTCACCGGGGCGAGCGTGATGGTCAGCGGCATCAGGCGGTCCTGCCAGCGCTGCACCGCACCGCGCAGCGCTGGGTGGCCGGGCAACAGCGATTCGAAGCGGCGCCGCGCCGGGCCGCGCAGCGTGCCGGCGACGTATTCGGCGCCGAGGCGATCGGCCAGTTCAGGCCGGCTGTAGTCCATCAGGCACCCCGCGCACGGCCATCGCGCAGCACGGCATGGTCGAGGCAGGCCTTCAGCGACAGCAGCGCGCGCCGCACCCACGATTTCACGGTGCCGAGCGGCTGGCGCATCTGGTCGGCCACCTCGGCATGGCTCAGGCCGTCGTAGAACGCGAGCGCCACGCTCTGCCGCTGCGGCGCGCTCAAGCCGTCCATGCACTGCGCGAGCGCGCGGGCGTCCGAGGCCCGGCTCAGCATCTCGAGCGGCGTCGGCGCGTCGTCTGGCACATCGTCGTACACGTCCTTGTCCTCGTCGTCGTGGAACTGCGCCGGCTGCGTCTGCGGCTCGGTCTGCTTGCGGCGCAGGCTGTCGATCGCGCGGTTGCGTGCGACGCTGGTCAGCCAGGTCAGCGGCTGGCTCTGCGCCGCATCGAAGCTCTGCGCGGCACGCCAGACGTTGACATACACCTCCTGCAGCACGTCTTCCGCCTGCGCCCGGTCCCGGTTGATACGCAGCACGACGGCGAACAGATGCGCGCTGGTGCGCTCGTACAGCGCCGCGAAGGCCTGGCGGTCGCCGAGCCCGCTGCGCGCCAGCAGCTGCGACAGTTCCTTGCTGCGATCACTCCATTCGGCGGGTGCTGCGGCCATGGCGCTGGAAGTCACGGGGGCGTGACGTGGTTCACGTGGCGGCGATTTTATGCATCCCCATGCATCCCTGGGCATCCCGTGCATCCTTGTGCGGCGCTCCGCCGGGGGCATCCACCCCGTCCGTACAATCTGCGCCCATGCAGCCTGTCCGTGAATTCGTCCTCACCCTGTCGTGCCGTGACACCAAGGGCATCGTCTACACCGTCTCCGGCCTGCTGTACCAGGCCGGCTGCAACATCCTGGATTCGCAGCAGTTCGGCGACATCGGCGAAGCGTCGGCGACCGGCCTCTTCTTCATGCGCGTGCACTTCGAGGCGCCGGCGCACCTGGCCGAGGTCGCCACGCTCGACAAGCTGTTCACCAGCGTGCGCGAGCAGTACGGCATGGACGCGACCTTCCACGACCTGTCGCGCCGCCCGCGCCTGCTGCTGATGGTGAGCCAGCACGGCCACTGCCTGAACGACCTGCTGTACCGCTGGCATTCGCAGCAGCTGAATGTCGACATCGCGGCCGTCGTGTCGAACCACCCCGATTTCGCCGGCCTCGCCGAGCGCTACCAGATCCCGTTCCACCACCTGCCGCTGCCGGCCGGCAGCAGCCCCGAGGCGAAGCGCGCGCAGGAGCAGCAGGTCGAGGCGCTGATCGAGCGCGAGCAGGTCGACCTGACCGTGCTCGCGCGCTACATGCAGATCCTGAGTGCCGGCTTCTGCGGCTTCATGAAGGGCCGGGCGATCAACATCCACCACAGCTTCCTGCCGAGCTTCAAGGGCGCGAAGCCGTACTTCCAGGCGCACGACCGCGGCGTCAAGCTGATCGGCGCGACCGCGCACTACGTGACCGCCGACCTCGACGAGGGGCCGATCATCGAGCAGGACGTGGCCCGCGTCGACCATTCGCTGAGCGCGCAGGACTTCACCGCGGTCGGCCGCGATGTCGAATGCATGGTGCTGGCGCGCGCGGTGCGCTGGCATGTCGAGCACCGTGTGCTGCTGAACGGTCAGAAGACCGTCGTCTTCCGATAAGGAACCCTGCCGATGGCCCGTCCCAAACCGCCCGCCGCCGCGCTGCTGTCCTCGGCCGATGACACCGAGCAGCAGTTCTACGAGGCGCTGCAGCGCGGCGATATCGAGAAGCTGATGGCGGTCTGGTCCGACGACGACGACATCACCTGCGTGCACCCGGGTGGGCCGCGGGTGGTCGGGCCGGCGGCGATCCGCGCCGCGTTCGAGTCGATGTTCTCGAACGGCACGATCGATGCGCACCCCGAGAAGGTGCGGCGGCTCGACAGCGAATCGACGTCGGTGCACAGCGTGCTCGAGCGGGTGCAGGTGATGACCAACGAGGGCCCGCAGGCGGCCTCGGTCGTCGCGACCAACGTGTACGTGAAGACGGCGCTCGGCTGGCGCATGGTCGCGCACCATGCGAGCCCCGGTTCCGTCGGCGAGGTGCAGGAGGTCGGCGAAACGCCGGCGGTCTTGCACTGAGGTGACCGTCATGGACTTCCGGTCCCCACGCTGGCTCGGTGGCCGCGGTGCCGTCGGCGGCAACCTGCAGACGATCTGGCCGGCGCTGTACTCGAAGCGCTACCACGGGCCGGCGCCGGTCTACCGGCGCGAGCGCTGGCCGACGCCCGACGGCGATTTCATCGACGTGGATTTCCAGGTGGGTGACGAGTCGGCCGATGCGCCGATGCTGGTGCTGTTCCACGGCCTCGAAGGGTCTTCCGCGAGCCACTACGCGCAGGCCTTCGCGCACTGGGCGCGCGAGCGCGGCTGGCGCTACGTGGTGCCGCACTTCCGCGGCTGCTCGGGCGAGATCAACCTCGCGCCGCGTGCGTACCACTCCGGCGATTTCGAGGAGATCGGCTGGGTGCTGCAGACGCTGCGCGCGGGCCACGCCGGGCCGATGGTCGCGGTGGGCGTGTCGCTCGGCGGCAATGCGCTGCTGCGCTGGGCCGAGGAGGCGGGCGACACGGCCTCGGCGGTGGTGCGCGGGGTCTGCGCGATCTCGTCGCCGATCGACCTGGCGGCCGGCGGGCAGGCGATCGGGCGCGGCTTCAACCGGCATGTCTACACGCGCATGTTCCTGCGCACGATGATCCCGAAGGCGCTGCGCAAGTGGGATCAGCACCCCGGCCTGTTCGACCGCGAGCGGCTGCGCGCGGTGCGCGACCTGTACGCGTTCGACAACGTGTTCACCGCGCCGCTGCACGGCTTTCGCGACACCGACGACTACTGGAAGCGGGGTTCGGCCAAGCCGCACCTGCACCGCATCCGCGTGCCGGCGCTGGTGCTGAATGCGCGCAACGACCCGTTCGTGCCGGCGCACAGCCTGCCGAGGCAGGCCGATGTCGGCCCGTTCGTCACGCTGTGGCAGCCGCACCATGGCGGCCACGTGGGATTCCCGGCGGGGGCTTGGCCCGGGCATGTGATGACATTGCCGGAGCAGGTCATGGGATGGCTGGCTCCGCATGCGGGCCATCCGCCTGCGCGCTGACCGACCCGAAAGGAGCCGCGATGGACGAGATGGTCAAGGCTGCACTGAAGAAGTGGCCCAACGTGCCGGCCTGCGTCGGCTGGCTCGCGCTCGATGCGCGCGGCGAGTGGTACATGCGCGACGACCGCGTGCAGGCGGCGGGTGCGTTCCCGCAGGTCAAGGGCAGCGTGATCCGGCATGACAAGCTGCGCGAGTTCATCGGGCGCAACTACGAGGGCGATGCGCGCGGCCGCTGGTTCTTCCAGAACGGGCCGCAGCAGGTGTTCGTCGAGCTGGAGGCGGCGCCCTGGGTGTGGCGGCTGGCCGCGCAACCGGAGGCGCCGCCGCAGCTCGAATCGCACACCGGCCGCGCGGCGCGCATGGAGAGCGCCTGGCTGGACGAAGCGGGGCGGCTGTACCTCGGCACCGAGCTGGGCCTGGGCATCGTGCACACGCTCGACATGGAGGCCGCGGCCGATGCCGTCGAGCGCGGCTGGTGGGTGCCGCAGCCGGTCGAGCAGGCGGCCTTGCTGCAGCAGTTCGGTGTCTGCCTGAGTCCGCAGCGCCTGGCATGAAAAAGCCGGCGCGAGGCCGGCTTCGTCGGGCGGGCGTGGACTTGCGTCCCGCTTGATCTACTTCACGGCGGAGGCGGCGGCCGATGCGGCCGGGGCGGCTTCGGCGGCGGAAGCTGCACCCGCGGGCGCAGCACCGGAGGCCGGCGCGGCCGCAGGTTCGGCGAACTTGGCGCCGCCCTTGTTGGCCATGTAGACGACGGCGCGGCCGATCTCGACATCGCTGAAATCGCCGCCGCCCTGCGGGCCCATCGCGCCCTTGCCCTTCAGCGCGTGGGTCAGCAACACGTCGTAGCCCTGCGGGATGCGCGGTGCCCAGGCCGCGGTGTCGCCGAACTTCGGCGCGCCGGCGACGCCGGCGGTGTGGCAGGCGGTGCACTGGGCGGCGAAGACCTGCTCGCCGCTCTTCAGCGAGGCGGGATCGGACAGGTCCTTGACCTCGTAGCCGGCGATCGGCTGGATGCGCTTGGCGACGGCCTCGGCCTTCAGGCCATCGCTGCCGGCGGCGGGCTGGTGATCGGCCTCGACGTAGCTGACGAGCAGGATGATGGCCACGATCGGGATCACGAAGGCGAAGAACACCGCGAGGATCAGCTGCTTGGGCGTCTTGATCGGACCCTCGTGCGGGGCGTCGTGTTCGGGAGTGCTGTGGGCGTCGCTCATGGAGTTCCTCGAGGCGTATCCGTTGGCTGGCGATACTGGCAAAACCGCGGGATTATAGAGGGCCCCTCCCGGCGCGCCACCGGGCTCACCCGGGGTCGGCGGCGGCCACTGTAGAATCCCGCACTTCGCGCCCGTAGCTCAATGGATAGAGTACTGCCCTCCGAAGGCAGGGGTTGCTGGTTCGATCCCAGCCGGGCGCACCATTTCCGCACGACCGGCACACCACGGCCACGGCACCGCAGCACCATCGCTTCACTTCACGGAAGAACGATCCCCATGCGCGCTGCTTCGGTGAGCGACGATGCACACAAGGCGTGCCGCAACTGCGGCGAGACACTGCGCGGTGCCTGGTGCCACGCCTGCGGCCAGAGCGGCCACCTGCACCGCTCGCTGCTGCACCTGGGCGAGGAGGTCCTGCACGGCCTGCTGCACTTCGAGGCCAAGGGCTGGCGCACGCTGCCGCTGCTGGTGGCGCGGCCCGGCCTGCTGACGCGCCGCTACATCGACGGCCAGCGCGTGCGCTACGTGTCGCCGCTGGCGCTCTTCCTGTTCACGGTGTTCCTGATGTTCTTCGTGGTGTCGCTCGGGCCCAAGGGAACGCCGGACCGTCTTGCCGGTGCCGCGTCCGAACGGGCCGACCTGCTGGCCGAGGTGAAGGACGCCGATGCGGCGGTCGCCAAGGCAGAGCAGGAACTCGCCCGGATCCGGGCGCAGGGAGCAGACATCACCGACGCACTCGCCGAACTGGCCGAAGCCCGCCAGGAGGCCCGCATGCAAGGCGAGGCCCTCCAGGCCTTCGACGCCTCGCCGAGGGCGACTGCCGCGCCGGCCTCGAGCCCGGTCGACGGACAGCACCGGACCCGCGTCGACACCGGCAACGCGCAGCTCGATGCCGCGATCCGCCACGCCATCGACAACCCGGAACTGGCGCTCTACAAGCTCAAGGGCACGGCCTACAAGTTCTCGTTCCTGCTGGTGCCGATCTCGCTGCCGTTCCTGTGGCTGATGTTCTTCTGGCGGCGCGGCATCGCGATGTACGACCATGCCGTCTTCTCGCTCTACTCGCTGACCTTCATGTCGCTGCTGGTGACGGTCGCGGCGCTGCTGTACGGCACCCCTGCCCGGGGCTTCGTCGCGCCGCTGCTGATCCTCGTGCCGCCGGTGCACCTGGCCGTGCACCTGCGCGAAACCCATGGCCTGACGTGGTCGTCGACCGTGTGGCGCACCGGCGTGCTGCTGTGCGTGTGCCTGGCGGCCTTGCTGCTGTTCCTGGCCGCCATCCTGGCGCTGTCGATGGCCTGATCGCGAGTTCATCCATGACCCCCACGCTGCGCACCCTGACCCTCGCCGCCCTCTGCGCCACCTTCCTCGCCGGCTGCT
Source organism: Rhizobacter sp. P2_H3 (assembly GCF_056403355.1). NCBI lineage: Bacteria > Pseudomonadati > Pseudomonadota > Betaproteobacteria > Burkholderiales > Sphaerotilaceae > Rhizobacter > Rhizobacter sp. P2_H3. The sequence goes on from NZ_JBFUFQ010000003.1 coordinate 49,911, forward strand.
CGGTGATGAGCAAGGACGATTGCCTGAAGGCCGACTGGCGCGAACTCGGCCGCCGCGATGCTTCGCAAGGCCTGACGATCGAGCGCTTCACCGCGCGTGCCGACGCCTGCCGCAAGAACGACATCGGCGCCGACCGCAGCGCCTATGCCGCGGGCCATGCCGACGGGCAGCGCGCCTACTGCACCGGTGAACTCGGCGAGAACGATGCGACGCTCGGCAAGGTGTCGGCGCCGCTGTGCGCGCCGGTGCCGGTCGGCAACGCCTACCAGACCGGCTACGAGATGGGCCTGATCAGCTTCTGCACCGCGCGCAGCGGCTACGAGTTCGCGCGGCTCGGCGGCACCTACCGCAACACCTGTCCGGCGGATCTCGCGGGGCCGTTCAACGCCGGCCTGCGCATGGGCACCGAACTGCGCGCGCTGAACAACCGGCTCGACGGCATCCTGCGCGATGCGACCGAGCAGCGGAAGGTGCTGGCCGACGACAAGTCGAGCGCCGACCAGCGCGACACCGCCCGGCGGCAGCTGCGCCAGCTGGATGCCGACGAGGCCGCGACGCGCCGCCTCATCCGCCAGGCCGAGCTGTCGGCGCTGTCGCTCTGAACATCGCGACGCTCAGCTCACGACGTCGCTGACGAGCAGCGCAGTGCGCGCCGCCGAGGTCGCCGGCGGATGGCGCGGCTCTTCGGGCAGCTCGGCGGTCTGCTCCCAGATCGCGTGCGCCAGCACGGCCGCCGGGCTGCCGCGCAGGACGTGGCGCGGCCGCACCATCAACACCTCGACCGGCGCGGTCCAGCGCGGCTGGGCGCACAGCAGCTCGCCGGCCCGCAGTTCGTGGCTCACCATCGACTCGTAGACCATGCCGAGCCCGAGCCCCTGCGCCACCAGCGCGTGCAGGCCGGACATGCTCTGCGCGACGCCGGCCACGCGCAGGTGGGGCAGCGTGCGCTCACGCGCCAGGCGCCGGTTCAGGAAGCTCGCCAGCGGATGCGCAACCGCATAGTCGACGACCGGCACCGGCCGCTGCGGCGTGCCCGGCAGCTCGAACAGCGGCTGGCCGCCGCGCGCGCCCACCACCGGCATCAGGCGGTCGCGCGCGACCAGCTTGGCGTGGAACAACTCCGGGGCGAGGTCGACCGCCGCTTGTGGATCCTGGGCCACCACCCACAGCAGCGCGCGGCCCGACAGCAGCGAGGCGCGCGCGTGGCGCTCGTCGTGGCTGACGACGCGCAACGCCGTGTCGGGGCAGCTGCGCCGGATGCGCCCGAGCAGCAGCGGCAGCAGGCCGGCCTCGAGTCCGTCGGCGACGGCGATCGTCACGGCATGGGGATTGCGGCGGATGCGCCATGGATCCTGCCCTTGCGCGGCATCGAGCATCGAATGCAAGCCGATCGCCAGCGGCGCGAAGCGGCGCCCCGCCGCCGTCAGCAGCAGCGGCTGCGCCAGGCGATCGAACAACGGCGCGCCGACCCACTGCTCCAGTGCCTGGATGCGCCGCGACAGCCCCGACTGCGAGACGCCGCGGCGCTGCGCCGCGTGCGTGAAGCTGCCGCAGTCGATCACCGCCTGGAAATCATCGAGCCATCGGACGTCCATCGGCATCGTTGCCTTCCCGGCCGCTGTGCGTCGTCGGAGCCGGGAACATCCGGGTGTCGGGGTGCGTGTGGCGCCAGACCGCTTCGCCGTCGACGAACAGCCGCGATTCGCCGGTCTTCAGCGGCGACCAGGGTTCGTCGACCGTGAGCGGCGCGGTCGCGATGACGACCATGCGGTCGTCGCGCCGGTTCAGCACGCCCAGGTCGAGCGACACGTCGCAGTCGACCAGGCGGGCGGTCGGGAACGGGTGGCGGCGCTCCAGCACCACCAGCCGGCTGGAGCAGTGCGCGTACAAGCCCTGGCCGTTGGACAGCAGGATGTTGAAGTTGCCGTGCCGCGCAATCGAGGCGCACAGCTCGGCCACGCACGGCGCCATCTCGAGCCAGCCCGGCGGTTGCGGCCGGTTGCCGAAGCGCTCGCGCAGCTGCTGCAGCAGCCAGCAGAAGGCCTTCTCGCTGTCGGTGCTGCCGATCGGCAGGAAGGGCCCGCGCAGCGGCGGGTGGAAATCGCGCAGGTCGCCGTTGGTCGCGAAGATCCAGGACTGGCCGCCCCACTCGCGCTGGAACGGGTGGCTGTTCGACAGCATCGGCTCGCCCTGCGTGGCCTTGCGGAGGTGGGCCAGCACGATCTTCGACTTGATCGGGTAGCGGCTGACGAATTCGGCCAGCGGCGAATCGCAGGCCGGCTGATCGTCGAGAAAGATGCGGCAGCCGGATCGCTCGTAGAAAGCGATGCCCCAGCCGTCGGCATGGTCGCCGGTGCGGCCGCCGCGTTGCGCGAAGCCGGTGAACGAGAAAGTGATCGCGGCATTCGCGCTGGAGCTCATCCCGAGTAGCTGACACATGGCAGATCTGGTGTTCAATACGCGGCATCGTGGCCTCCAATTGAGGAGAAATGACGAAGTTCGATGCGATCGCCCGCGAGCTGCGCGAGCACAGGCACCACCTCTCGATGCTGTGCGTCGCGGCGTTGCTGGCGGCGTGCGCCTCGGGCCCGCCGAAATCGTCGTCCCGCGACGGACCCGAAGCGAAGCCGCCCCCCGACCTCGCGCGCGTGCCCGATGCGCAACCGCAGGTCGAACCGATCCGCCCGGGCGGGCCGAACAAGCCCTACGAGGTGCTCGGCAAGGACTACACGCCGCAGCGCGACGACAGCCCGTTGACCGAGAAGGGGCTCGCCTCGTGGTACGGCCGCAAGTTCCACGGCAAGCGCACCGCGAGCGGCGAGGTCTACAACATGTACACGATGACGGCCGCGCACAAGACGATGCCGATCCCGAGCTACGCCCGGGTGCGCAACCCGGCCAACGGGCGCGAGGTGATCGTGCGCGTCAATGACCGCGGCCCGTTCCACCCGGGCCGCGTGATCGACCTGAGCTACACCGCGGCGCTGAAGCTCGGCGTGCTGAACGGCGTTGCGCCGGTCGAGGTCGAGCGCATCACGTTCGAGCAGATCCGCGCCGGGTCGTGGCGGCGCGATGGGGGCGCGACGGAGGTGGCTGCGGCGCCTGCGCCTGCGCCGACCCCTGCGCCATTGCCCTCGCCATTGCCGGCTGCCGTGTCGACCCCCTTGCCGGTGCCGGTCGCCGCCGTACCGATCCCCGAGCTGCCGGCTGCATCGGCCCCCGATGCGCCGGTCGACCCGAAGCCCAGCCGCGCCTTCACGACCGCGGCACAAGGCTTCTGGGTGCAACTCGGCGCGTTCAAGCAGCGCGATGGCGCCGAGGAGTTCCAGCGCCGCGTGTCCGGCGAACTCGACTGGCTGGCGCCCTTGCTCGCGGTGTTCAGCGAGCCGTCGATCTTCCGGTTGCAGGCCGGGCCCTACCCGAGCCGCGGCGAGGCGCAGGATGCCGCCGCCCGCATCCGCGAGGCGTTGAAGCTGGTGCCGTTGATCGTCGAGCGCCGCTGAACGGAGCCGTCGGCCTCAGCGGCCGCCGGTCACGTCCAGCAGGCTGCCGGTGGTGTAGCTCGCCGCATCGGACAGCAGCCACGCGATCGCGCGCCCCACTTCGTCGGCCGTGCCGGCGCGCTGCATCGGCACCTGCGGCGCCAGCTGCTGCACCCGGTCGGGCTGTCCGCCGGAGGCGTGGATGTCGGTCTCGATGATTCCCGGCCGCACCGCGTTCACGCGGATGCCTTCGGTGGCCACCTCGCGCGCCAGGCCGATCGTGAAGGTGTCGATCGCGCCCTTCGCGGCGGCATAGTCGACGTACTGCCCCGGGCCGCCCAGCCGCGCCGCAGCCGACGACAGGTTGACGATCGCGCCGCCCGGCCCGCCGTGGCGTGTCGACAGCCGCTTCACCGCCTCGCGCGCGCACAGGAAGCTGCCGAACACGTTGATCGCGAACATGCGCTGCAGGCGCGCGCCGTCGATCTGTTCGACGCGGGTCGCCCGGTCGACGACACCGGCGTTGTTGACCAGGCCGTGCAGCGCCGCCACCTGGCCGTCGCGCCCTGCCGCATCGACCTGCCCGAACATCGAGATCACCTGCGCCTCGACCGACACGTCGGCCTGCACCGCGATCGCGCGCCGGCCGAGCGCGAGCACGCGGTCGACCACCGCCTGCGCCGCGGCCGCATCGCGGGTGTAGTTCACCACCACGTCGAAACCCAGCTCCGCGCAGCACACGGCGGCCGCGGCGCCGATGCCGCGGCTGCCGCCGGTCACCAGCACCGTGCGGCCGCGCGCCGCATTGGCCAGGTCACTCGTCGTCGCCGCCACCTTCGCCGTTGTCGTCATCGCCTGCATCCTCCTTGCGCTTGGCCTTCGCGTCGAGCGTGGCCTGCAGTTCCGCCACGCCCTTCATGAAGGTGGCGGTGTCGACCGGCTTCGCGACGCGCAGCGCCGGCGGGAACAGGTGGCTCATGTAGAGCTCGCTGCCCAGGCGGTCGCCGCCCTGCCAGTTGAACCACAGGCTGAGCGCCGTGCCGACCAGCGCCATCGCGACCGCCGCCTGCCGCACGCGGCGGTGCCGGTAGGGCTCGACCGCCAGCATGTGGAAGTACAGCAGCGTGGCGCCCACCGCATAGCCGAGCACGAACCTGAAGTCGCTCAGCCACGGCCACGACAGCGAGAACGACAGCAGCTGCGTCGCGCCGCTGATCAGCTCCCACGCCAGCACCGCGATCAGCACCACGCGCAGGTGCCAGCCGAAATGCCCCTGGCGCGTGAACAGCTTGGACAGCAGCGTCCACACGCCGCACCAGCCCAGCAGCCCGACGATCGCCGAGATCGCGCTGCTGCCGAGGGCGCGCACGAAGCCGTCGGGGTCGGTGTCGAGGTAGATGTTGAACACCTGCATCGCGCCGACCAGCACCAGCAGCAGCGCGAGCAGCGGCAGGCCCTGCGCGAGCGAACGCGTCGGGTCCAGCCGCAGCTCGGGGGCGAGCGCATGCTCGGCCAGGCGCAGCCGCAGGTGCACGCGGCCGATCGTGATCGCGAGCGGCGCATCGCCGACCGCGCCGCGCGCGCCGGCCTCCACCCGCTGCGTGCCGAGCAGCGCGCCGTTGATCGTCTCGCCCACCAGCACGAACGCGCCGGACTCGTCGCGGTCGATCACCAGGTGGTGCGGCGCGACGTGCGGGTCGTCGAGCACCAGGTCGTTGTCGAGCGCGCGCCCGACCCGCAACGGCCACTGCGGCACCGCCACGCCGTGGCGCGGCGTGCCGTCGCGTTCCAGCACTTCGATCAGCGCGACGGCACCCATGCGTAGGCCTCCAGGTAGTGCTGTGCGAGTTTCATCGCGTTCGGATAGCTGACGCCCTGGGCGTCGAAGCGGCCCTGCACGCCGGTTTTCGGTTCGTCGAGCGTGGCCACCAGCACCGACACGTCGTACAGCTTCGGCAGCTTCTTGTAGGCGCGCACGCAGACCACGGCGCGCAGCGGCAGGCCGCCCCGGTCGATGAAATCCTCATGGCACTGCGGGCGCGTCTGCTGGTCGGGGCGGCGGCGGTCGAAGTGCTCGTTGCGGAAGCTCTGCGCATAGCGCGCCGAGAAGCGCAGCGTGCCGAGCTTGCGGCCGTCGTAGCTCTCGTGGCGCACCGAGACCGCGCCGGTCGTGAACTCGCCCATGAAGATGCGGGTGTCCATCACGCAGTCGGAGCGCTCGAAATCGAGCCCGCCGGTGCGCGACGGCTCGCTGCTGCCCCAGCAGCGCATGAAGCGGTCGGGCGGCACCGGCACCTGGTAGCGCGGGTGCGTCGCGAGCTTCCAGCCCTGCGCGATGAAGCGGTCGGTCAGCAGCTGCTGGTGCGCCATCATCTGCTCGGTCAGCACCGGCCAGGCGGGCAGCGCGAGCGGTGCGGCGTCGCGCCCGCGGGCCAGCAGCGCGCTCGCGAAGGTGGCCGGCACCAGGAAGCTGACCTGCTCGCCGTCGACGCGCCGCGCGACGTTGACGCCGATCACGCGGCCCTCCTGGTCGAGCGCGGGGCCGCCGCTCATGCCGCCGCTCAGCGAGCCGGCGAAGAAGATCTGCGGGTAGAACGAGCGCTCGACGAGGCCGTTGTAGTTGCCCTCGATCACCGCGAAGCCGACGTCCAGCGGGTTGCCGAGCGAGTACATGCGCTCGCCCTGCGCGAGCTTCTGCCCCTCGGGCCGGAACGGCAGGGCATCGAAGGTGGCGGCGGCCTTGGCATCGGCCATCTTCAGCAGCGCGAGGTCGTGCAGCACGTCGAGCATCAGGATCTTCACCGGCGCCTCGCGGCCGTCGGCGGTGACCGACACCAGGTCGTGGCGCTCGGGCTGCAGCGCAGCCTCGGCGACGACGTGGAAGTTGGTGATCATGTGCCCCTGGGCCGACACCAGGAAGCCGGAGCCCACCGAGGTCTGGCTCGCCTGGCCCTTCAGCACGGTGCGGATCTGCACCAGCTGCGAGCGGGCCTGCTCGTAGACCTTGCGGGCCGACAGCGACACCGGCGCGGAGGCCGGCGGGTCGGGGGGAGCGGCCTTGGCGGGCGCCGTCTGTGCCATCACCGGCGCCGTGACGGCCCCGCAGAGCACGAACGCTAGGGCGTGAATCAGTCTCATCGAATTCATTCTACGGGGGCGGCCCCCGTAGCCCGGATGCCAATCCGGGATTCATGACCGTGGAACCCGGATTGGCATCCGGGCTACACGCTCAGTGGCACTCGGTCGTGCCGGGCGTGCACGCGATCGCGTTGCTCTGCAGGTCGAGCCCGTCGCCGGTGCGGCCGTACAGCGCGAGCATCTTGTAGCCCGTCGCCGGCAGCGCGGTGCCGCCGTTGGTGACGGCGATCGCCGCCGAGGTCGCGCCCGGGCGCAGCCGGAAATCGGCGATGCGCCCGCTGCCGCCCTGGCCGCATTGCGAACGGTCGCTGCAGATCGAACCGCTGTCGAGGCCGAGCGTGCCGTGGCTGAAGGTCCATGCCAGGTTGAGCGTGGTGCCGGCGTTGGCATCGAGCGCGAGGTCGAGCAGCGCCTGCCGGCCGGCGCTGGTCAGGTCTGTCCACGGCAGGTTGGGCATCGCGGCCCAGACCGGCGGCACGCCTTCGACGTCGACCTCGAAGCTGCTGCGGCCGGAGACCGCGAACGGCGCGCTGCAGGCATCGTCGCTGAAGGTGTTGACGGTGACGGTGCGGCCGCCGCGGAAGAAGTTGCGCACCACCGCATCGCCGGCATCGCCGTCAGGCAGCGCCACCCAGGTGTCGTCGGCGCTGCGCAGTGCGCCCGCGGCGGGGTCCAGGCTGCGTTCGTTGCTGAACCCGTTCTGCTGCCACAGCGACAGCCGCGGCACGTCGGCACCGAAGCGCTTGTAGTACGCGATCGTCACCAGCGCCTGGTCGGCATTGCGCTGCACCACCTGCGCGCACTGCAGGCCGGTGACGGCCTGGATGTCGAAGGCGATCGCACGCGAGTAGCTGACGACCGGCGTGTCGCCGTCGATGCGCACGTCGCGCTGTGCCTTCGCCGATGCATGCAGCTGCACCGGGTCGACGTCGCCGAGGAATTTCCACGCGCCGCCCTCGCGCGTGACGCCCATGCCGCTGCCCACCGGCTGCACGCCGCCGGCCTGGTCCTGCAGCACGAAGCTGACGCGGCACACCGGCTGCGCGCCGTCGAGGTCGCAGCGGCCGAGCGTCGGGCTCAGCAGCCGCGAGCCGAACATCTCCTGCGACGCGAACATCTCGCACAGGCCGGCGGCCACCGCAGCGGCGCCGGTCAGCGGGGCACCGTCGTCGGTGCTCATGCGCGCGCCGCTCGCGAGCTGCGATGCGAGGCCGCTGCTGCACGCGGGGGCGCTGGCCAGCGCCTGCGTCATGTTCGCGAACAGCGTCTCGAGCCCGCCGAGCGATAGCTCGCCCGCGCCGTTGGCCACGGTCACCGCGCCGAGTGTCGAGCCCTGCTCGAGGTAGAGGTTGCCGCTGCCCAGGCGCGGCGTGATCTGCACGAAGGCCTTGTCGTCGACGCCGGTCGTCACGCCGACGGCGTCGAGCACCTTGTCGTAGCCGCTGCGCGATCCGGCCGACAGCGCGCCGGTGATGAAGTCGAAGTTCGCCGCGACGTTGCCGCTGAGCACGCCCGACAGGCCGGCCCGCAGCTGGGTCTGCGCGCCGGCGACGGCGCTGGCATCGAGCACGCTGCTGCTGCCCGCCATCAGCTCGACCGGCGACTGGCCGGTGGCCAGCAGCACGGTGGCGCTGGTCAGCGGCGTCACGTTGGCGGTGCCGGGACCTTGCGCGACCGAGTACAGGCACTGGTAGTTCGCGCCGGCATAGCCGCAGGCCTCGATGCGGAACGGTGCCTTGCCCGTGAGCTCGGGCACCGTGAAGCTGCCGTCGGCCGCGACTGCGATGTCGTGCGCGACGAGCACGCCGTCGGCGTCCAGGATGCGCAGCGTGCCGCCGGTGATCGGGGCGCCGACCGCGACCGAGCCGGCGAGCTGCGTGGTCGGGGTGACGTTCACCGGCGCGGCGCTCTGCGACGACGGCGAGCCGCCGCAGGCGGCCAGTGCGAGCACGGCCAGAACGGAGAGGGCGAAACGGGGGGATCCGAGGTTCATGGCGCTCCTTCGCGACCGGCAATACCGCACGGCGCCATCCCGGAATCGGTTTCCGGCGGCCCGTGGTGAACAGTCTTCGGCGGGGGCACTGCCGCCTTGAGCCGGGGCTTCCCGCGCGAACGTGACTTCGTGACGCGGCAGCGCCTACGCAGCAACCCTCACGGCCCGACCGGTCATCGGGGCTAAAGTTGCCGCTTCCTCGGACCCCCGGATCTCGCACCATGCAACGTCGTGACATCCTCCTGCGCAGCGCCGCCGCCGGCGCGGTGGCCGCCTTTCCTGCCCTGCTGCACGCGCAGGCGCTCGACAAGCCGAAGCTGACCATCGCGGTCGGCGGCAAGAACCTGCTGTACTACCTGCCGCTGACCATCGCCGAGAGCCTCGGCTACTTCAAGGCCGAGGGGCTGGAGGTGACGATCGCCGACTTCGCCGGCGGCTCGCGCGCGCTGCAGGCGGTGGTGGGCGGCAGCGCCGACGTCGTGTCGGGTGCGTTCGAACACACGCTGAACATGCAGGTCAAGGGCCAGCGCATGCGCGCCTTCGCGCTGCAGGGCCGGGCGCCGCAGATCGTGCTCGGCATCAACCCGAAGACGATGCCCGCCTTCAAGGGCGTGGCCGACCTGAAGGGCAAGAAGATCGGCGTCACCGCGCCCGGGTCGTCGACCAACGTGCTCGCAAACTTCGTGCTCGCGAAGGCGGGGTTGAAGGCGAGCGACGTGTCGATCATCGGCGTGGGAGCCGGCAGCGGCGCGGTCGCGGCGATGCGCTCCGGCCAGATCGACGCGATGAGCAACCTCGACCCGGTGATCACGCTGCTGCAGCGCAGCGGCGACCTGAAGATCATCTCCGACACCCGCATCGTCGCCGAGGCCGACAAGGTGTTCGGCGGCCCGATGCCGGCCGGCTGCCTGTACGCGCCGCAGACCTTCATCGACAAGAACCCGCTCGCGACGCAGGCGCTGGCGAATGCGCTGGTGCGGGCCGACAAGTGGATCCAGGCAGCAGGCCCGGGCGAGATCATCAAGGCGGTGCCCGAGAGCTACCTGCTGGGCGACCGCGCGGTCTACATCGACGCCTTCCTCGCCGCGAAGGGCGCGCTGTCCGTGGACGGGCTGTTCCCCGAGGCCGGCCCCGAGACGGCGCGGCGCGCACTGGCCAGCGTCGACCCGGAGATCGCCGCGGCGAAGCTGGACCTGCAGGCGGTCTACACGAACGAGTTCGTGAAGAAGGCCAACGCGAAGTACCCGAAAGCATGACCGAGGCCTCCGCACTGCAGTTCGACGGCGTCAGCTGCACCTTCATCTCGCGCGACGACCCGGGCCAGCGCTACACCGCGGTGCGCGATGTCTCGCTGACCGTCGGCGCCGGCGAGTTCGTCTCGGTGGTCGGGCCGACCGGCTGCGGCAAGAGCACGCTGCTGAACATGGCCGCCGGGCTGCTGACGCCGAGCAGCGGCACGGTGCATGTCTTCGGGCGCCCGCTGGCGGGATTGAACGCGCGGGCCGGCTACCTGTTCCAGGCCGAGAGCCTGATGCCGTGGCGCACCGCGCTGCGCAACGTGATGGCCGGGCTGGAGTTCCGCGGCGTCGCCGATGCGAAGGCGCAGGCCGGCGAGTGGCTGCGCCGCGTCGGCCTGGGCGGCTTCGGCGACCGCTACCCGCACCAGCTGTCGGGCGGCATGCGCAAGCGGGTGAGCCTCGCGCAGACGCTTGCGCTCGACCCGGACATCATCCTGATGGACGAGCCGTTCTCGGCGCTCGACATCCAGACCCGGCAGCTGATGGAGAACGAGGTGCTGGCACTGTGGGCCGCCAAGAAGAAGGCGGTGCTGTTCATCACGCACGACCTCGATGAAGCGATCGCGATGAGCGACCGCGTCGTCTGCCTGAGCGCCGGGCCGGGCTCGCACCCGATCGGCGAGTTCCGCATCGACCTCGAGCGGCCGCGCGACGTGGCCGAGGTGCGCACCGCGCCCCGCTTCGTCGAGCTGCACCAGGCGATCTGGTCGGTGCTGCGCGACGAGGTGGTCAAGGGTTATCAGCAGCAACTCGCAGCCTGACGCCATGTGGAAGTACATCAAGCCCCGCCCGGGCAACCTGCGCCTGTGGCAGCTCGGCCTGCTGGTCGCGATCTTCGTGCTGTGGCACGTGCTGACCGCACCCGGCCTGGTCCGCCCGTTCCTGTTCGAGAACGACCGGCAGGCGGCGTTCTTCTTCGGCGAGCCGCTGAAGATCTTCGCGCGCGTGTGGGCCTGGTTCGTGACGGGCGCCGACATCTACCACCACCTGTGGATCACGCTGCAGGAGACGGTGCTCGCGTTCGGCTTCGGCACCGCGATGGGCCTCGGGTGCGGGCTGTGGCTCGCGCTCAGCCCGATGGCGGCGGCGATCTGCGAGCCCTACATCAAGGCGCTGAACTCGATGCCGCGCGTGATCCTCGCGCCGATCTTCGCGGTGTGGTTCGGCCTGGGCGTCGCGAGCAAGGTCGCGCTGGGCATCACGCTGGTGTTCTTCATCGTCTTCTTCAACGTCTACCAGGGCGTCAAGGAGGTGAGCCCGGTGGTGCTCGCGAACGCGCGCATGCTGGGCGCGAGCCGACGCCAGCTGCTGCGCCACGTGTACCTGCCGAGCGCCACCAGCTGGGTGTTCAGCTCGCTGCACACGAGCGTGGGGCTGGCCTTCGTCGGTGCGGTGGTCGGCGAGTACCTCGGCTCGGCCGAGGGCGTCGGCTACCTGATCCTGCAGGCCGAGGGCTCGTTCGACATCAACACCGTGATGGCCGGCATCCTGGTGCTGACGGCCTTCGCGCTGCTGCTGGACGCGGCCGTCGGCTGGGGTGAGCGGCGGCTGATGAAATGGCAGCCGAAGACCGGCGAGACCGAGAAGCTCTGAAGTCGCCGAGAATCGCGGCTTCGCCGCCATCGGCGGCCCACCCTCCGTTCAATCCCATGTCGACTTCTCGCCTGATCCCGTTGTTCGCGATGGTTGCCCTGACCGCCTGCGGCGGTGGCGGCAGCAGCAGTCCCTCGTACCCGGCGGCGCCCACCTTCCCGCCCGCGCCGGTCTCGATCCCGGCCACGCCCACGACCAGCTGCAGCGATGCCGGCAAGGCCGCTGCTGCGGCCAGCACCGCGACGAACACCGTCTGCATGCTCACCACGCACGGCGAGATCGTGATGGAGCTGTACGCCGACAAGGCGCCGATCACGGTCGCGAATTTCCTGCAGTACGTCGCCGCGAAGCGCTACGACAACACGCTGCTGCACCGCGTCGTCGCGGGCTTCGTCGTGCAGGGCGGTGGCTACGGCGGCGACTGGACCCACATCCCGACCTACGCCCCGATCGCGCTGGAGAGCGACAAGGGCCTGAGCAACGTGAAGGGCACGGTCGCGATGGCGCGCCAGAGCAGCACCAACACGGCCACGGCGACCAGCGAGTTCTTCTTCAACGTGGTCGACAACCACGCCTGCCTGGACATCCGGCCGACGGGCGCGAACTGCGACCAGAACGGCTACGCGGTGTTCGGCAAGGTCATCGCCGGGTTCGACACCCTCGACAAGATCACCGCGCTGAAGGTCGACTACTTCGCGGTGCCGACGGTGCCGACGGCGACGTTCTGGGTCCAGCAGCTCAAGTAAAGGATCGCCCGGCGATGGGCCGGGCGTCGCGGGTCAGCGCGCAGGCTTCAACGATTTCGCGAGGAAGACTTCGAGCTTGCGGTAGAAGTCGGTCTGGTTCGTTGGCGTGCAGAAGCAGTGGCCTTCGTCGAAGTAATCGACCATCTCGATGTCCACGCCCGCATCCTGTGCAGCCGAGACGAACTTGCGCGCATGCTCGATCGGCACGCGGCGGTCCAGGCTGCCGTGCGCGAGCAGGATCGGGATCTTGATTTCGCCGGCGCGCTTCAGCGGCGATGTGGCCGCGAACTGGGCGGCGTCCTTCACCGGATCGCCGACCAGGACGGGCATGCCGTACTTCTTGTAGTCATCGAACATGTCGCTCCAGTCGAGGTTGCGCATCAGGTCGATGTCGGTGACGCCTGCGTAGCTGGCGGCGCACTTGTAGACGCCGGGGCTGGCAATGGCACCCATCAGCGCGGCGTAGCCGCCATAGCTGCCACCGTAGATGCACACTCGCGCGGGGTCGACCAACTTCTGCTCGGCGGCCCACTTGACCGAGTCGGCGAGGTCGTCCTGCATCGCAAGCCCCCATTGCTTCCATCCGGCGCGGAACAGGTTGCCACCGTAACCTTCGCTGCCACGGAATTCCGGTTGGATCACACGGTAGCCGCGTGACGCGAGGAACTGAGCCTCTGCCTGCCAGCTGATGTCAGCCCCGCGGATCCAAGGGCCGCCGTGGACCAGCATCACGGCAGGCAGCGGCTCGGTGGCGGAGGCGCCTTTCGGGCTCGTGATATAGACCGGGATGGCGAGGCCGTCGCGCATCTTCACGCGGTGAAAGCTGCGGGTGCCCTGGGTCGATTCGTCGATCCAGGGGCGCTGCGAGGCGATCTTTTCCAGCGAGTTCTTCTTCTTGTCGAACAGGAAGTACTCGCCTGGCTGGCGGTCGGATGTGGAGCGGACGACGTAGAAGCGGGTCGACTCGCACTCGCCGCAGATGATGCGGTTGCTGCGGCCGGCGGGCAGCGCGGCATCGAGGGCCTGCTGCAGGCGTTGCATCACCGGATCGAACCAGACGCTGATCGGGCGGTCGGCCCTGAAATGAACGCCCAGGACTTGACCGGTTCGGGGATCATCCTCGAAGCCGCCATCCACGTCGAAGCCCTTGACGCTCATCACCGGCTCCGGATCCAGGCGACGCGCGGCGAAGTCGAAGCGGTACATGCCGCGGGTGTCGGTATTCATACCCGCCGAGACCAGCAACTGGCCTGCGCCATCGATGATCTCCGGGTCGAATGATGCACCGTGGCTGTCGTACGAATCGAACTCAGCCACCTGTTCCCACCGGTCCGTCTTCGGATTGCGCCAGTGAACGCTCGTCTTGCCATCTCTCTGTGCCGTCACGACACGGGGCTGGCCCTGCCGATCGAGTGTCCAATCCCGCACACCGTCGGGCGCGCCCTGGCTCAGGTTGGTCAGCTTCATCGTCACCGTGTCCATCCGCGCCAACTGGATGTTGGCCAGCACACCGGCCTTGCCCCAGACATAGTGTTTGAGGAAGACATCATTGCTGCCGTCGCGGGCCGGCGAGTGCAGGTACCAGTCCCACGGGAGAGTGCGCGACTTGACGAGTGCATGGTCCTGCGTCGTGTCGCGGGCCGAGACCAACTGGTTGTATCCGCTGCCGTCGTGGTTGACGGCAAACACACCGTAGCCTCCTTGCCGGACCTCCGCACCGGGGTCGGCGGCCCCGTACACCAGCCGGTCGTCGGTGACCCAGTCCGCGCTCTTGACGTCGGCATCGGTGTAGTCCGCCACCACGCGGATCTGCCCGACCGGATCGAGGTCCATCACGCCGAGCCGCCAGCGCCCGGTCGGGCCGGTCAGGATCAGCGCCAGTCGCCGCCCGGACGGCGAGATCCGCACGCTTTGAATGTCCGGCCACTTGGTGAACTGCTCGATCGGCAGCAGTCCGCCCGCAGGCGCCTTCGCCGGTTCAGYCGCCTGCAGTGCCGTGCCGACGCACAGGCCGCACAGCGCCACGCCCAGGGCGCGCGCGCCCTTCCTCCATATTGCACGCATGCGTGCCCTCCCGATGGTGTCGTGATGCGGCTGTCATCGCCGCGAAGCGGGCGATGTTACGACCACTTACCCCGGGAGCGCAGCGTTCATTTGGCGGTCGGCATCACGAATTCGGCGCCGCGCGCGATGCTCGACGGCCAGCGCTGCATCACGCTCTTCTGCTTTGTGTAGAAGCGCACGCCCTCCTCGCCATAGGCGTGCATGTCGCCGAACAGGCTTTTCTTCCAGCCGCCGAAGCCGTGCCAGGCCATCGGCACCGGGATCGGCACGTTGATGCCGACCATGCCGACCTGCACGCGCCGTGCGAACTCGCGTGCGACGTTGCCGTCGCTCGTGAAGCAGGCGACGCCGTTGCCGAACTCGTGCGCGTTGACGAGCGCGAGCGCCGCCGCGAAATCCGGCACCCGCACGACGGCCAGCACCGGCCCGAAGATCTCCTCGCGGTAGATGCGCATCTGCGGCGTCACGTGGTCGAACAGCGTGCCGCCGATCCAGAAGCCGCCGTCGTGCCCGGGCACGCGCAAGCCGCGACCGTCGACCACCAGCTGCGCGCCTTCCTGCACGCCGATGTCGATGTAGCCGCTGATGCGCTCGAGCGCCTGCGCGGTGACGATCGGGCCCATCTCGGCATCGAGCTCCATGCCGTTCTTCACCTTCAGCGTCTTCGCGCGCGCCGCCACCGCATCGACCAGCCGGTCGGCGATGTCGCCCACCACCACCGCGACGCTGATCGCCATGCAGCGCTCGCCGGCCGAACCGTAGCCGGCGCCGATCAGCGCGTCGACCGCCTGGTCGAGGTCGGCGTCGGGCATCACCACCATGTGGTTCTTCGCGCCGCCCAGCGCCTGCACCCGCTTGCCGTGGTGCGCGCCGGTCTCGTAGATGTACTGCGCGATCGGCGTCGAGCCGACGAAGCTGAGCGCCTTCACGTCGGGGTGCGTCAGCAGCGCGTCCACCACGACCTTGTCGCCCTGCACGACGTTGAACACGCCGTCGGGCAGCCCGGCCTGCTTCAGCAGCTCGGCCATGAACAGCGAGGGCGACGGGTCGCGCTCGCTCGGCTTCAGGATGAAGCTGTTGCCCGCGGCCAGCGCCACCGGGAACATCCAGCAGGGCACCATGCACGGGAAGTTGAACGGCGTGATGCCGGCCACCACGCCCAGCGGCTGGCGCAGTGTCCAGTTGTCGATGCCTGTCGAGACCTGGTCGGTGAAGTCGCCCTTCAGCAGCTGCGGGATGCCGCAGGCGAACTCGATGATGTCGATGCCGCGCGAGACCTCGCCCTGCGCATCGGTGAACACCTTGCCGTGCTCGGCGGTGATCATCGCGGCCAGCGTGTCGCGCTGCTGGTTCATCAGCTCGAGGAACTTGAACATCACGCGCGCGCGGCGGATCGGCGGCGTCTGCGCCCAGCCGTCGAACGCGGCTTGCGCGGCGGCCACCGCGGCGTTCACGTCGTCCGCGCTGCCCAGCACCACCTGCCGCGCGACCGCGCCGGTCGCCGGGTTCCAGACCGGCTGGCGGCGCCCGCTGCGGCTCGCGACCGGCGCGCCCTGGATGAAGTGGCCGACCTCGGCGGTGGCGGTGAACGGATCGTGGGCGCCCATGGCGTGGTCTCCTGGAGCTGTGGGGGTACCGATCCAGTCTAGGAGCCGGTTCGCCGCTTGCCAATGCGATCACGGTGACTTCATTGTTCGATAATCTGAACAATGACGACCGTGGACCAACGCATCGACCTGCTCTGGCCGCAGGTGCACACGCTGACGCTGCTGGGGCAGCTGGCGAGCTTCACGCAGGTGGCGCAGCGGCTCGGGCTGTCGAAGGCGGCGGTCAGCCAGCGCATCACCGAGCTGGAGCGCGCGGTCGGCCAGCCGCTGGTGCAGCGCACGACGCGCTCGGTGCGGCTGACCGATGCGGGGCGGCGGCTGGTCGAGCAGACCGGCGAGGCCTTCGAGCTGATCGCGCGCAGCGTGGTCGAGGCGCGCGACCAGGCGGCGCAGCCGCGCGGGCTGGTGCGCATCACCGCGCCGGTGGCGCTCGGGCGGCAGCATGTGGCACCGCACCTCGAGGCCTTCGTGCGTGCGCATCCCGACATCCGTGTCGAGCTCGACCTGTCGGACCGGCTCGTCACGCTGGCCCATGAGGGCTTCGACCTGGCGGTGCGCCACACCAGCGCGCCGCCGGAGAACCACGTGGCCTGGAAGCTCTGCGCGTCGCGCGCGCTGCTGGTGGCGACGCGCGCGTACCTGAAACGGCAGGGCACGCCGAAGACGCCGGCCGACCTGGCCGGCCATGCCTGCCTGACCTACCTGCGGCCGGGTCCGGCGGTGTGGCAGTTCGAGCGCGACGCGCTGGGCGATGAGCCCGAGCCGCAGCGGTTGAGCGTCGTCGCGCAGGGGCCGCTGCGGGCCGGCAACAGCGAGGTGCTGCGCGACGCGGCGCTGGCCGGCCTCGGCATCGCGCTGGTGCCGGATTTCAGCGCGGCGGCGGCGCTGCGGGCCGGCAAGCTGCGCGAGGTGCTGCCGCAATGGCGGCCGGTCGGCTTCTTCGGCGATGCGGTCTACGCGATGCGGCCGTGGAGCCCGAGCACGCCGAAGGCGGTGCAGGCGCTGGTCGCGCACCTGCGCGCGGCACTGGCCGGCGGCTTCGGCGAAGCCTCGCTACAGTCGCCATCTGCATCACCGGAGGGAAACCATGCTGCGCCCTGACATCACCATCGAAGGATTCCACGAACGCCAGGCGGGCTTCGCACCCGACCGCTTCGGCGTGCAGATCACTGCCATCGCCGAGGGCCACCTCGATTCGCAGATGCAGGTACAGCCGTGGATGCTGGCGCCGAACGGCTTCCTGCACGCGGCCAGCGTGATCATGCTGGCCGACACCAGCGCCGGCTACGCGACCATCGCGCACCTGCCCGAGGGATCGAAGAACTTCACGACGATCGAGCTGAAGAGCAACTTCTTCAGCACCGCGAAGGAAGGCCTGATCCGCTGCGAGGCCCGCGCCGACCACCTCGGCCGCTCGACGCAGGTCTGGTCCGCCACCGTCTTCAGCCCGCAAGGCAAGAAGATGGCGCTGTTCCGCTGCACCCAGATCATCCTGACCTGATCAAAAAAAAGCCCACCCTGTGAAGGGTGGGCTGGAAGTCCTCAAGAGAGAGGACGTCGTTGGGATCGTTGCGGCCGGTCGCCTGTTGTTCTGGTGAGGGCCCCGGCTCAGTGCAATCGTTGGTATCGCGTGGTTTGGATTTCAAACCCGTGTGACAGCATGGGTGCACTGTAGGAGGACGAAAACGTTTGGGCCATCCCCAATACGGGGGAAACGATTTCATCGCACCTGTGGCACAGGCTCCGCGGCCAGACCTCGTCATCGGCCGCAAACCCAGCATTGGCGCGGCTTGGCGCTGATCGGTCCATGCGCTCAACGGTGCGCGAGGCGCCGCGGCAAGTGACCGAAGTGATGTCGAATTTCCCCACAGAAGTTCGCATGCGTTTTCATGCGTTCGCATCGCGAATGACGCTGTGGCGCGACGTGCACACCGCGCGGCGCGACAATCCGCCGATGCACCCGCCCTCCCACCGCCGTCCGCCCGCGCGCACGCATGCGCCCGCCCCTCCGCTGAGCGAGTCGGAGATCGACGAACTGCAGGCCCGCCTCGATGCGGTGCCGGCGCCGCTCGATCCGCTGGACGCCAGCATGGTCGACGGCTTCCTGTGCGGCGTGCTGGTGCAGCCGGTGCGCGTGCCGGCACAGCGCTGGCTGCCGCTGCTGACCGATGTCGACGGTCGCCCACTGCCGGCGAACTTCGACGCCCGCCGCCTGCACGAGCTGGCGCAGCGCCGCCATGCCGAGCTGAACGACGCGATCACGCGCCGCCAGTGGTTCGACCCGTGGGTGTTCGAACTCGACGACGGCTCGGACGAAGATGACGCGAGCATCGAGGCAGTGCTGCCCTGGGTGGCCGGCTTCGCGACCGCGATGGAGGCGTTTCCCGAGCTGATGAACGGCGACGCGCAGGCGCTGACCGAGCCGCTCGCGCTGCTGTACCGCCACCTCGATCCCGAGGACCTGGAGGACGCCGACGACCTGCTCGAGGAGATCGAATCGCTGGAGCCGCCGGCCGACCTGAGCGAGGCGGTCGAGGGCCTGGTGCGCGCGACGCTGCTGCTGGCCGATGTCGGGCGGCCGCTGCAAGCGCAGCCCGCGGCGCCTCGGCCGCAACAGCGGCCGCCGCACCGCCCGCGGCGTTAACTTCTTTCGAACCAGCGCCGGGCGTGCAGCGCGAGCCCGGTGGCCACGCTCGCGAACCGGTCGCCGCGCACCGCGCGCGCCTGCGGAAACTCTGCCGCGATCTGCTGGGCCAGCAGCCGCAGCCCGGTCGAGCCGCCGGTGAAGTACAGCGCATCGACCTGCTCCGGCCGCAGCCCGGCCTGCAGCACCGTCTCGCGCGCCGCGCCGACGATGCGCGCGATGTCGCCCTCGATCGCCTGCACCGCCTCGCGCTCGGTCAGCAGCACCTCCAGCCGCCGCTCGACGTGCGACAGGTCGATCACCGTGTCGCCGCCCTCGGCGACGCTGATCTTGGCGGCCTCGGCGCGCGATGCCAGCTCGTGCCCCAGCCGCTCGGTCACCACCGTCATCAACCGCTGGTGGTGCAGCGGGTTGCCGTAGAAGCCGCGCATGCTGCGCAGCTCCGCGACGCGCTGCGGGCTGTACACCGAGTTGATCAGGTGCCAGGTCGCGAGGTCGAAGTACACGCCGGTCGGCACCTCGCGCGCCGGCGCGCCGGCCACGCTCGGGCCCATCGCGCCGTAGCCGAACTCGCGCAGGATGCTGGCCAGCTCGACGCGGCGGTCGAAGTCGGTGCCGGCGATGTGCACGCCGTGGTTGGCGAGGATGTCGTCCTTGCGCTCCAGCCGCGGCGCGCGCTCGGGCCCGACGCGCACCAGCGAGAAGTCCGAGGTGCCGCCGCCGATGTCGGCCACCAGCACCAGCTGCTCGCGGTCGACGCTGCTCTCGAAGTCGAAGGCCGCGGCGATCGGCTCGTACTGGAAGTGCACCTCGTCGAAGCCGACCATGGCCGCGGCCGAGGCGAGCGTGGCCTGCGCCTGCGCATCGCGCACCGGGTCGTCGTCGACGAAGAACACCGGCCGGCCCAGCACCGCGCGGTGGATCGGCGACTGCGCCTCGGTCTCGGCCAGCGTCTTCAGGTGCTTCAGGTAGCCGGCGATGATGTCGAGGTACTTCACGCCGCGCCCGCCGCCGACATCGGTGGTCTGCTCGGCCAGGCTGCTGCCGAGGATGCTCTTCATCGAGCGCATCAGCCGGCCGTCGAGGCCGTCGACGTAGGCGGCCAGCGCCGCCCGGCCGAACGCGCGCGGCGGGCCGTTGGTCTCGGCGCCTTCGACGAAGTAGAAGACCGCGGTCGGCATCGTCCGCTGGCCGGGCTCGAGTTCGACCAGGCGCATCGCGCTGGCAGCTTGGCCGGGGGCTGATCCATCGGGAATCGCGATGGCCGAATTGGACGTGCCGAAGTCGATGGCGCAATACATGATGGCGGCGAAGGGCACAACGGGTGGGGGGCGCGGATTGTAGGGCACACTGCCGCGCGATGAATCCGACGAGTGCCCCTTCCAACGACCTGCCCGCGCTGCTCGCGCGCATCGCGCTGCGCGAGCGTGCTGCCTTCGAGCCGCTGTACCGCGCCACCTGCGCGCATCTGTTGGGCGTCGCGTTCCGTATCTTGAACGACAGGGACCGCGCCGAAGAGGTGCTCCAGGAGGCGTTCATGAATGTCTGGCACAACGCGGCGAGCTACCGGCCCGACGTGGCGGCCCCGATGACCTGGCTGATCAACATCGTGCGCAACAAGGCGATCGATGCGCTGCGCTCGGGCAAGACCGAGCGGGCTTCGACCACCGCGCTCGACGACGAGGCCATGGCCGTCGCCGGCGACCCCGCGCTGGAGCCGCAGCGGCTGCTGGACGATGGGCTGACCAAGGCGCGCATCGACGGCTGCATGGCGGCGCTGAACGCCTCGCAGCGGCAGGCGCTGGCGCTCGCGTACTACCGCGGCATGGTGCACACCGACATCGCGCTCGCGCTGAACGCGCCGGTCGGCACCGCGAAGGCCTGGGTGCGACGCGGCCTCGACAAGCTGAAGGATTGCCTGGTCGCGGCGGGGGTCGGCGCATGAACTACCTGAAGCCCGAGCGCCTGGACCGGCTGGCGCGCGAATACGTGCTGGGCACGCTGACCGGCGGCGCACGGCGCCGCTTCGAGCGCGTGCTGGCCGCCAGCCCGGCGGCGTCGCTGGCGGTCGGCGCGTGGCAGCAGCGCTTCTCGGTGCTTGCCGCCAGCGTGCCGCCGATGCAGCCGCGCGAGGCGGCGTGGCAGCAGCTCGAGCGCCGGCTGTTCCCGGTGGCGCCGAAGGCCGCCTCGGGCTTCGGGGCGTGGCTTGCGAACCTGCTGTCCGCGCGCTCGCTCGGCGGTGCGCTGGCCGGCGTGCTGCTGTGCCTGGCGGTGCTGCGGCTGCAGCCGGGGCTGATCGGGCTGCAGCCGCCGTCCGAGGCGCTGCCGCAAAGCTATGTCGGCCTGCTCAGCGATGGCGAAGGCCGTCCGGCCGTGCTCGCGAGCTCGCTGCGCCACGGCCGGCAGCTCAGCGTGAAGCTGCTGCAGCCGGTGGCGGTGCCGGCCGGCCGCGTCGCGCAGCTGTGGGCGCTGCCGCGCGACGGCGGCGAGCCCTTCCCGCTCGGCGTGGTGCCCGACCATGGCAGCGCGGTGCTGGCGCTCCCGGACAGCTCCGAGAAGCTCTTCTTCAACGTGACACGGCTGGCAGTCACCCTGGAGGTGGCGCCGGCGCTGGCCGGTGCGGCGCCGGCGGGACCGTTCGTGCTGATCGGCCCGTGCGTGAAGCTCTGGTAGCAATTTCTTTCAATCGCGGATGCGTCCGTCGGCGCCATCCGCTCCGTAAGTACCGGCAAGACACCGAGGATGGTGTCTGCCAACCCACCCGAAGGACCTGACGATCATGAACACCACTTTCGCCCGCGTGCTGACCCTCTCGACGCTCGCCCTGGCCCTGGGCAGCGCCTTCGCCGCCGACAGCGCACCGCCGGCCCCGACCCCGGCCGCAGCCGCCGCCGCCGCCGACAAGCTGGGCGCGGCGCGCGCGCAGATCGCCGCGAAGAACTGGGCCGGTGCCATCGACGAGCTGAAGAAGGTCAACGATGCCGGCAGCGCCGACTGGAACAACCTGATGGGCTACAGCCTGCGCAAGGCGAAGACGCCCGACCTGGCCGGCTCGGAGAAGTTCTACAACGAAGCGCTGCGCATCGACCCGAAGCACAAGGGCACGCTCGAGTACTCCGGCGAGCTGTTCCTGATGAAGGGCGACCTGCCGAACGCCGAGCAGCGCCTGGCCACGCTGGACAAGGTCTGCGGCGCGAGCTGCAGCGAGACGGTCGAGCTGAAGAAGGCGATCGAGCGCTACAAGGCCGCGGGCAACAAGTACGTCTCGGCCAGCTGGTAACTCGATCGGGTCAGGCCGCGGCCACGCGTGGCGTGCCGGCCTGCGGCACCTCGCCGCAGAACCCGAAGTCGAGCGCCGGGCGCAGGCCGCTCATCAGCTCGGCAAGCGCACGGCCCGAGCCGGCGCCGTGCGTCCAGCCCAGCGTGCCGTGTCCGGCGTTGATCCACAGGTTGGCGAGCTTGCCGCTGCGCCCGATGTACGGCACGTTGGTCGGCGTACTGGGCCGCAGGCCGGTCCAGAAGTTCGGCTCGCGGGTGTCGGCGACGCCCGGGAACACCTCTTCGTAGCGGTCGATCAGCGCCTGGCAGCGCACGCGCGAGGTCGCGCTGTCGAGGCTGGTGTCGTAGCCGGCCATCTCGGCCGTGCCGGCGATGCGCACGTGGTCGCCGAGCCGGCTGATCGCGATCTTGCGCGAATCGTCGAGCAGGCTCGCGACGCTGGCGGCTTCCGGCCGCTTCAGCTTCAGCGTCGCCGAGTAGCCCTTGGCGGGGTAGATGTTCAGGTAGATGCCGAGCGGCCGCAGCAGCGGCGCAGTGAAGCTGCCCATCGCGGCGACGAAGGTGTCGGCCGTCAGCGTGCGCGGCTCGCCGGTCTGCAGGTGGCGCAGCCGCACCGATTGCACCGCACCGCCCGCCGCATCGATGCCGGCGATGTCGTGTTCGTACAGGAAGGTCGCGCCGCGCTGCTGGCACAGCTGCGCCAGCTTCTGCGTGAAGATGCGAGCGTCGCCCGATTCGTCGCTGGGCGTGAAGGTGCCGCCGGCGATGCCGTTCGCGAAGCCCTGCAGCGCCGGCTCGACCTTCAGCACCTCGTCGCGCGACAGCACGCGGCGATCGACGCCGTGGTGGCGCATCAGCTCGGCACCGGCCGCACCCTCGTCGAACTCCTGCTGCGTCGAGAAGAAGTGCAGGATGCCGCGCTCCAGCCGGTCGTACTGGATGCCGGTCTGCGCGACCAGCGCCTTCAGCGACTCGTGGCTGTAGCGGCCCAGCGCCACCAGCTGCGCCACGTTGCGCTCGAACGCGGCGTCGTTGCACTGCAGCAGGAAGCTCAGGCCCCAGCGCCACTGGTGCGGGTCGAGCTTGGGGCGGAACAGCAGCGGCGCGTCGTCGCGCGCCAGCCACTTCAGCACCTTCAGCGGCGCGCCGGCATTGGCCCACGGCTCGCAGAAGCTGACCGAGATCTGCGCGCCGTTGGCGAAGCTGGTCTCCAGCGCCGCATCTTTCTGGCGATCGACCACGGTGACCTCGTGGCCCTGCTCCAGCAGGTACCAGGCGGTGCTCACGCCGATGATCCCGGCTCCCAACACGACGACTTTCATTGAAGCTCCTTCAGAGCGGGCGCCACAACAACTGGGCGGCCACGCAGAACATCACCACCGCGACGCTGGCGTCGATCGCCCGCCACACCGCCGGGCGCTGCAGCCAGCGCGAGGCGGCCGCGGCGCCGTAGCCGAGCGTCACGAACCACATCAGCGACGCAAGACCCGCACCGGCCGCGAATGCGAAGCGGCCGTCGCCCGGCTGCTGTGCACCGACCGTGCCGAGCAGCAGCACCGTGTCGAGGTAGACATGCGGGTTCAGGTAGGTCATCGCCAGCACGCTGGCCACCGTGGCGCCCAGGCTGGCGGCACCGGCGCGCGTCTGCAGGCCGGCATCGACGCCGCGCCAGGCCTGGCGCGCCGAGCGCAGGCCGTACAGGAACAGGAAGGCCGCACCCCCATAGCGCAGCACCTGCAGCAGCACCGGCGCCGACTGCACGGCGGCACCCAGCCCGAACACGCCCAGCACGATCAGCAGCCAGTCGGATGCGGTGCACAGCGCGACCACCGGGCCGACGTGCGTGCGCGCCAGCCCCTGGCGCAGCACCAGTGCGTTCTGCGCGCCGATCGCGACGATCAGGCCGGCGGTCATCAACCAGCCTTGGGCGAATGCGGCGGAGAGGTCGGGGGTCATGGAATCCGGGTGTCAGGACGTCGGCAAAAGCCGGCCGTCGGATTGTCGGCACGGTGGGCGAAGTCATGAAGAAGGATTCATATTTCTCGGCTTGCATTAGGATGGCTTATGAAAGACCTGGACCCCGCCGCGCTCGATGCGCTGGCTGCGCTGGCCGATGCGGCGAGCTTCGAGCGTGCCGCGCAGCGGCTGTCGATCACGCAATCGGCCGTGTCGCAGCGCCTGCGCACGCTGGAACTGCAGGTCGGCCAGCCGCTGGTGGTGCGCTCGCGCCCGCTGCGGCTGACCGAGCCCGGCAAGCTGCTGCTGCGCTTCGCCCGGCAGATGCAGGCCATGCGCGCCGACCTGGCGCACGAGCTGGGCGACGCGCCGCCCACCGACCAGCGCCTGCCGATCGCGGTGAATGCCGACAGCCTGGCGACCTGGGTGCTGCCGGCGCTCGACGCGCTGGTGCACGAGGGCGTGTCGCTGGAACTGGTGGTCGACGACCAGGACTTCACGCACGACTGGCTGCGCCAGGGCGCGGTGCTCGGCTGCGTCACCAGCGTCAGCGAGGCGCTGCGCGGCTGCCGCGTGGTGCCGCTGGGCGCGATGCACTACACCGCGGTCGCGAGCCCCGGCTTCATCACCGAGATGCTGCCGCAGGGGCTGACGCGGGCCAACTTCGCGCAGGTGCCGTTCCTGATCTTCAACCGCAAGGACGACATGCAGCAGCAGTGGGTGGCCCAGGCCTTCGGCGTGCGCGAGCCGCGGCTGCGCGAGCGCCACGTGCCGTCGTCCGAGGCCTACCTGCGGGCGGCGGCGATGGGCTGGGGGATCGGTGTCGTGCCGGAGCTGCAGGCGCGGGCGCTGCTCGACAGCGGTGCGCTGGTGGCGGTGCGGCCGGACGACCGCCTGCCGGTGCGGCTGCACTGGCACCAGTGGAAGCTCGGGCCGGACGGCGCGGCGCCGTCGGCGCGCGTCGGCTTGCTCGACCGGGTCGGCGACGCGCTGCTGGCGGGCGCGCGCACCGCACTGGATGTGACTTGAACCACGGCGGCGCGAACTGCACCGTTCGCGTGCCTCATTTCGGGCTTCAGCACCACCCGCTTGCATCCGACACTGAATGTCACAAGCACTCGTGGAGCGACATCATGAACCTGGCATCCGGATGGTCCTGGCTGGCGTCGCTGACCACGCGCCGCGCACCGCGCCAGGTGGAACCCGAGGCCGCCGACTACGGCACCGCGTTCGGGCTGGACATGAGCCTGTCCCCGCTGCGCGACACCGAACTCGACGCTTTCGAGCATGGCGCGAGCGCCCCGGCACCGCTGCAGTGGATGAGCCGCATCACGTCCCGCGGCCGATGAACTCGTATTGACTCTGACCGCTTGTTGCCCGGATCTGCACCAGAGGGTGCGGAACCTTGTTGTGGAGGCGAGCCACTCAATGGCGCCCTTCCACTTCCCAGGCCGGAGCCATGGACCCCCGCAAACTCCAACCCCGCAAAATACTCCAAAGACTCCGCAAGAAACTCAAGCCCAGAGGGGATGAGCCCGACTTGCAGTCCCGGGTCGAACAGCAACGATCGGCCGCACTGGGAGTCGGGGTGAATCCTTTTGCTCTTCGCTGGAGTGGGCAAGAGCGCGGGCCCATGGCGATGGTCTTGTGGAAAACGAGTCCATGTCTTCCGAAAGAACTGCGAGACGAAATCATCGGTTTCGCCAGCAAGGCCAAATTCATCCAGGACTTCGGCATTGACATTGACATGGACACGGCGAAAGAGATCGAGCAAATTCTCGATCGAGCCCCCAAGTTGAAGTCCAAGATGGAGAAGTTTCTACAGGCCGTCAAGGACCTGTCGACGGGCGACCCGGAGGCGCCAGCGCTTATCGTGCGCATTGCCAAAAAGATATCGAGCAGTCCCGATGCCTCGGTGGTACTCAAGCAATGCATTGAAACGGATACCAACGCAATCCTCAACGCAACGGATCCGCACATGCAGTTCTTGGCCGCACGCAATTTTCTGACCCATCTTGCCGCCTTCGGCGTCAAGACGCAGTGAGGCGTCGCCGAGTCAGACGTCGATCACCCGCAGCCCGTCATACCCGGCACTCTCGCCGCGCTTCGTGTGCCCGCGTGCATTGCAGACGACACGTGTGACGCCACCTGCATGCGCCACCTCGTAGTCGTGCCGGCAGTGCACATGACCGTGGATCCACAGGTCGGCAGCGGGCAGCAGGTCATCGTCGGCATTGCAGAAGCTCGCGGTGCCGGCCTGGCTGCCGTAGCGCGGGTCGCCGCTGCGCAGGCTGGGGCCGAAGTGGGTGATGACGACCGTCGCGTCGGCATCGTTCGGCTCGGCGAGCGCGGCGGCCAGCCACGCACGGCAGGCCAGCGCCTCCTCGCGCACCTGGGGCGCGGCGAAGACCTCGCCGTTCAGCGTCGAGCGCTGCACCTTCATGAAGTACGAGCCGGCGCGCATCGATTTCTCGCGCTGCGCGGGCCCGAACAGGTCGAAGTCGCACCAGCGCACCGTGCCGGCGAAGCGGATGCGCCGGCCGTCGGCGCCGGTGCGGATGCAGGTTTCGCGCTCCAGCATCGTGATGCCGAGCGCTTCGCAGCGTGCGCGCAGGGCCGGCCAGGTGTCGTTCAGCTCGCGGCCGTCGAACTCATGGTTGCCGGCGACGAAGACGATCGGCACCGGCCAGCCGCGGAAGGCGTCGAACGCCTTCCAGGTGCTGTCGATGTCGCCGGCCAGCACCAGCAACTCGGCGCCGGGCGCCGGTTCGGGCGTGAAGGTCTCGGTTTCCTGGTGCAGGTCGGACAGCAGCTGGAACTTCACTGACTCAGGTGGCGCCGTGGCACTGCTTGAACTTCTTGCCGCTGCCGCACGGGCACGGGTCGTTGCGGCCGACCTTCGGCGTCTCGCGCTTGACCGTCTCGACCTTGTAGCGCGCATCGCGCGTCAGGTCGGACAGCTCGGCGACGGTCGTGACCATCTCCTCGATCGCGTCGTCCAGCGTCGACAGCGGGTACTCGCGGTCCAGCGTCGCGACGACCTCGCGCTCCTCGTCGGTCTCGGCCGGCAGGTGGCGGTACAGCCGCGCCAGCGCGGTCATCACCTCGTCCTGGGGCAGCTCCATCAGGTCGGGGAAGCAGATGGCAGCGTGCTGGAAGCCGGCCACCCACGGCATCAGCGGCTGCGACACCTCGGCCAGCCCTTCCATCGGATCGACCTCGCCCTCGGCCAGCGGGGCCGGCGGGTGCTCGTCGTCGAACTCCAGCACCAGCGGGTTGAACCAGCCGTCCTCGACGATCGCGCGGTTCAGCGCGGCATAGCGGCGCAGCACCAGGGCGCTGGTGCGCTCCAGCCAGGCGGCGTCGACGTCGTCGGGCAGCGGCTGGCCGTCGAAATCGAACACATGCGGCAGCCAGGTCGCCGGCTCCAGCAGCACCGGCTGCACCAGCACGCCGCACAGGAAGCCGTCGAGCATCACCGCATCGACCGGCTGCAGCGGCTCGGGCGTGGCCGCCAGCAGGTCGTCGAGTTCGGCGAACTCGGCATCGGTCAGGTCGTGGGCGGGCGGCAGCGAAGCGGGCAGGGCGGTGGGAGCGGGCATGGCGGGTCTCTTGAACAAACGATCGAGCCGGGATTGTCGTCTGATCAGCAGGCGATCACGACTTGCCGGCCGAGAAACTGCCGATCAGCCGGTAGCGCGCCCCGGGATGCACCAGCCGCGCGACCGACGCGACGATGCCCTGCGACAGCGTGCGCCGCGACACCTGCAGCAGCGCGCTGCCGGGCAGCACGTCGAGCAGACGCGCCTGTTCGTCGGTCGCGAGCACCGCCTCGACCACCTGCTCGGCCTCGGTCAGCGGCGCGTGCTCGAACAGCACGTGCGACGGCGTGACCTGCGTGAAGTCCTGCGCCAGCAGGTCGGGCGCGAGGGCCGGGTTGACGTGCCGGTCTTCATACTGGATCGGCACGCCGTTCTCCAGGTGCACCAGCCGGCAGCGGATCACCGCCGCGCCCTTGCGCAGGCGCATCGCGGTGGCGATCTCGGCGCCCGCCTTCACGCGCTCGACGCCGCACACCCGCGTCGTATGCCGGTGGCCGCGCTCGACGATCTCGTCGTGGATGTCGCGCACCTGCAGCAGGTTGGAGATCGGGTGCAGCTCGGCCACGTACGAGCCCGAACCCTGGCGGCGCTCGATCAGGCCCTCGTCTTCCAGCTCGCGCAACGCGCGGTGCACCGTCATGCGCGCGCAGCCGAACTCCTGCACCAGCTCGCGTTCCGACGGCAATCGCACGCCCGGCTGCCAGCCGCCCTCGGCGATGCGGTGTCGGATCGAGTGCTTGACTGCTTCGTAGGGCAGCGTCTTGTCGCCGGATTTCATGGGGCCGATCTTACCCCTGTGCTAAAGTTGTCTAGACCACTTTGCGGCCCGCCGCCGCGCCAGCGAGGACCCCCATGACGACGCCTGCGCACCTGATCACCCCCGGCCAGCTCGACAAGGCGATGCTGCTCGATGCGGCCGCCGGCGGGGCCCGCTTCACGATCGCACCGTCGGCGCGGGCTGGCATCGAGGCGAGCGTGCAGGCGGTCGCGACGCTGATGTCGCGCCACGAGCCGGTCTACGGCATCAACACCGGCTTCGGCAAATTGGCGCAGACGCGCATCCCCGACGACCAGCTGGCGCAGCTGCAGAAGAACCTGGTGCTGTCGCACAGCGCCGGGATCGGTGCGCCGATGGCGGCGCYGGTGGTGCGGCTGATGCTGCTGCTGAAGGCCGCCAGCCTCGCGCACGGCGTGTCGGGCGTGCGGCCGCAGGTGATCGATGCGCTGCTCGCGCTGCTGGCGGCCGATGTGCTGCCGGTGGTGCCGGAGAAGGGCTCGGTCGGCGCGTCGGGCGACCTCGCACCGCTGGCCCACCTGAGCGGCGTGCTGATCGGCATCGGCGAGGCCTTCGTCGACGGCAAGCGGGTGCCCGCACTGCAGGCGCTCGCACGCGCCGGCATCGAGCCGCTGGTGCTCGGCCCGAAGGAGGGCCTCGCGCTGCTGAACGGCACGCAGGCGTCGACCGCGCTCGCGCTCGTCGCGGTGCAGCGGCTCGAGCGCATCTTCGATGCGGCGATCGGCATCGGTGCGATGACGGTCGATGCGGCCAAGGGCGCCGACACGCCGTTCGACGACCGCATCCACAAGGTGCGCGGCCAGCCCGGGCAGCGCAAGGTGGCGGCAAGTTTCCGCAGCTGGCTGGCCGGCAGCGCGCTGCGCCAGTCGCACCTCGATTGCGACAAGGTGCAGGACCCGTACTGCCTGCGCTGCCAGCCGCAGGTGATGGGCGCCTGCCTCGACCAGATGCAGCATGCGTGGAACGTGCTGCTGACCGAGGCGAACGGCGTCTCCGACAACCCGCTGGTGTTCGCCGACACGCTGGAGGCGCTGTCGGGCGGCAACTTCCATGCGGAGCCGGTGGCCTTCGCGGCCGACAACCTGGCGCTGGCGATCGCCGAGATCGGCGCGCTGTCCGAGCGCCGCACCGCGATGCTGATGGACCCGGGCATCTCGGGGCTGCCGGCCTTCCTGGTCGAGAACGGCGGGCTGAACTCCGGCTTCATGATCGCGCAGGTGACGGCGGCGGCGCTCGCCTCCGAGAACAAGTCGCTCGCGCACCCGGCCAGCGTCGACTCGCTGCCCACTTCGGCGAACCAGGAAGACCATGTGTCGATGGCGACCTACGCCGCGCGGCGCCTGCACCAGATGCTGGACAACACCGCCGGCATCGTCGCGATCGAATGGCTGGCCTCGGCCCAGGCGCTCGATTTCCACCGGCCGCTGCGCTCGTCGCCGGCGCTGGAGTGCCTGCATGCGCGGCTGCGCGAGCGGGTGCCGTTCCTGAAGGAAGACCGGCTGATGGCGCCGGACATCGAGGCGGCTGTCGACATGCTGGAGCATGCCGGGTCGATGTCGGCCTAAAAATAGACCGATACGGCGTGCTTCGCCACGCAACGGCCTACTTTTGACCGGCATCCGGGCTTACGGGGCCATCGCGGCCGCCTTGATGCTCTCGGCCCGGATGTCCTCCGTCAGCTGCGCCTTCAGCTCCGAGAACCGCGGCGTCGTCTTCACCGTGTAGTGCCGCGGGTACGGCAGGTCGATCGCCAGCTCGGTCTTGATGCGGCCCGGCCGCGCGCTGAACACCGCACAGCGGTTGCCCATGAAGATCGCCTCGTCGATGTCGTGCGTGACGAACAGCACCGTCTTGCGGTGCTGCTGCCAGATCGACAGCAGCAGCTCCTGCATCAGCGCGCGCGTCTGGTGGTCGAGCGCGCCGAAGGGTTCGTCGAGCAGCAGGATCTTCGGATCGTTGGCCAGCGCCCGCGCCAGCGCGACGCGCTGCTGCATGCCGCCCGACAGCTGCTTCGGGTAGTGCGATTCGAAGCCCGTGAGCCCCACCTCCGCGATGAAGCGTTGCGCGATCTCGCGCTGCTGCGTGTCGGGCAGGCCCTTCTCGCGCAGCCCGAAGCAGATGTTCTGCCGCACCGTCAGCCACGGGAACAGCGTGTAGCTCTGGAACACCATGCCGCGGTCGGCGCCCGGGCCGCGCACCGGCGCGCCGTCGAGCAGCACCTGGCCGGTGCTCGGCTCGTCGAGGCCGGCCACGATGCGCAGCAGTGTCGACTTGCCGCAGCCCGAGGGCCCCAGCACGGTGATGAAGTCGTTGTCGGCGACCTCCAGGTCGGTCGGTTGCAGCGCGAGCGTCGGGGTGCCGCCATGCACACCGGGGAAGCTGCGGCCCACGCCGCGGATCGACAGCCGGCTCACAGCGCGGCCCACCGGAAGAGTCGGCGGTTCAGCCGCTTGAACCCGAGGTCGGACACCAGCCCGATCACGCCGATCGTGATGATGCCGAAGATGATCTGGTCGGTTGCGAGCAGCGCCTGGCTGTCGGTGATCATGTGGCCGATGCCGCTCGACGCGCCGATCAGCTCGGCCACGATCACATAGGTCCAGGCCCAGCCGAGCACCAGACGCAGCGTCTCGGCCACCTGCGGCGCGGCAGAGGGGAGCAGCACGCGGCGCACCACGCCCCAGTCGCGCGCGCCCAGCGTGTAGGCGGCCTCCACCAGGTCGCGCCGCGTGTTGCCGACGCTGACCGCGATCATCAGCACCAGCTGGAAGAACGAGCCGAGAAAGATCACCGCGAGCTTCTGCGCCTCGCCGATGCCGGCCCACAGGATCAGCAGCGGGATGAAGGCCGAGGCCGGCAGGTAGCGCGCGAACGACACGAACGGCTCGAAGAACGCCTCGACCGGCTTGTACGCCCCCATTGCGATGCCCAGCGGCAACGCGAGCACCGCCGCGATCACGAAGCCGCCGATCACGCGCCACATCGTCATGCCGATGTCGTGCGCGAAGCCCTGCTGCGCGAGCAGGTCCCAGCCCGAGCGGACCATCGTCAGCGGGTCGGCGAGAAACGTCTTCGAGACGAAGCCGCCCAGCGTCGCGATCGCCCATCCGGCGACGAACAGCACGAAGAACGCGACCCCGAGCGCGATGCGCCGCCCGGGCTCCACCGATTGCAGCGGCTTCACTGGATGAAGCTGGTGTCCGACAGCGTCTTCAGGTCGGGAATCTGCTTGATGCTGCCGATCTCCAGCAGCAGCTCGGCCGCCTCCTTGCTGAACGGCTGCAGCACGCTGGTGAAGAAGCGCTGGTTCGCCGCGCGGTCCTGCCAGCGCAGGTAGGCCTGCGATTTCTCGAAGGCCTCGCCGCTCTGCTTCACGTCGGCGCCCATGATCTCGAACGACTTCTTCGGCTCGTTGCGGATCATCTCCAGCGCGTCGAAGTAGCTGTCGGCCAGCGCCTTCGCGGCCTTCGGGTTCTCTTTCAGGAACTTCGGTGTGCAGCCGAAGGTGTCCATCACCATCGGGTAGTCGAGCGTGGTTGCGATGATCTTGCCGGCCTCGGGCTTGGCGCGCACCGTCGACAGGTAGGGCTCGTAGGTCATCGCGGCATCCAGGTCGCCGGCGTTCGCGACGAAGGCATTCGCGGCCGCCTGCGGCTCCAGCGTGACGACCTTCACGTCCTTCACCGACAGCCCGTTCTTCTTCAGCATCCACGCGAGGCCGAAGTACGGCGCGGTGCCCGGTGCCGACGCGGCCACCGTCTTGCCCTTCAGGTCGGAGATCTTCGCGATGTGGTTGCGCACCACCATGCCGTCGGCACCGAAGCTCTTGTCGAGCTGGAAGATCTGCGTGGTCGCGACGCCGTTGGCATTCCACACCACCCAGGTCTCGACGGTGGTGGCCGCGCACTGCACGTCGCCCGAGGCGATCGCGAGGTGGCGGTCTTTCTGAGGGATCTTCTTGATCGACACGTCCAGGCCGTGCTTCTTGTAGATGCCGGCCTCCTTCGCGAGCGTCAGCGGTGCGAAGCCGGTCCAGCCGGAGATCGCGATCGCGACCGGCGTCTCCTGCGCCGCGGCAGGCCCGACCATCGCCGCCGACACCCACAAACCGACCAAGGCACGCACTGGATTCATCACTGCTCCTGCGAGAAGGGGAAAGGTGTCGGACATGATGCAAGCCCTGTGCCGGGCAGTCTACACTCGGTTCCCCGGTTGTCTAGGCCACTTGCACCCATGGAATCCAGCACGCACGCACTGACGCGGGGCAGCGTTCCGCTGCTCGTCTCGTTCCCGCACGCCGGCACGGAGATCCCTGCCGACATCGCGGCCCGCATGACGCCCGAGGCGCTGCTGCGCGCCGACACCGACTGGCACCTGCCGGAGCTCTACGACTTCGTCGCGCAGATCGGCGCCAGCACGCTGGTGCCGCGGATGTCGCGCTACGTGATCGACCTGAACCGGCCGCCTGAAGACACCAACCTCTACCCCGGGCAGGACACGACCGGCCTGGTGCCGCGCGACACCTTCCGCAAGCAGCCGCTGTACCGCGCGGGGCAGGAGCCCGACGCGGCCGAGGTCGAGGCGCGGCGCGAGCGCTTCTGGCGCCCGTACCACGTCGCGCTGCGCGGCGAGCTGGAGCGGCTGCGCGACCTGCATGGCGTGGCGGTGCTGTGGGATGCGCATTCGATCGCCAGCAGGCTGCCGCGCTTCTTCGAAGGCAAGCTGCCTGACCTGAACCTCGGCACCGACGAGGGGCGCGCCTGCGCACCGCGCGTGCAGGCGGCGGTCGAGGCGGTGCTCGCCGGGCAGCGCGACTACACGCAGGTCAGCAACGGCCGCTTCAAGGGCGGCTACATCACGCGCCACTACGGCGAGCCGGCGCGCGGCGTGCATGCGCTGCAGATGGAGATGTGCCACGCCACCTACATGGACGAGCCGGCGCCGTTCGGCTTCCGTCCCGATCTCGCGGCCGGCGTGCGGCCGCTGCTACAGCGGATGCTGCAGGCCGCGCTCGACACCGCGGTGGAAGCAGGCGCGTAGCGGGCTCGCGCCGATCGCATAGCTCAGCGCGGCCGGGTGATCGACGTCCCACAGGCACAGGTCGGCCTGCTTGCCGACCTCGATGCAGCCATGCGTGGCCGCCAGGCCCAGCGCCCGCGCCGCATGACGGGTGACACCGAGCAGCGCCTCGGCCGGCGTCATGCGGAACAGCGTGCAGGCCATGTTCATCATCAGCGGCAGGTGGGTGCCGGGGCTGGTGCCCGGGTTGCAGTCGGTGGCCACCGCCATCGGCACGCGGTGCCGGCGGAACAGCGCGATCGGTGGCGCCACCGTGTCGCGCAGGAAGTAGTACGCGCCCGGCAGCATCACGGCGACCGTGCCGGCGCGCGCCATCGCGATCACGCCCGCCTCGTCGACATGCTCCAGGTGGTCGGCCGACAGCGCGCCGAAGTCGGCCGCCAGCGTAGCGCCGTGCTGGTTCGACAGCTGCTCGGCGTGCAGCTTGACCGGCAGGCCATGGCGCTGCGCCGCTTCGAACACGCGCTGCGTCTGGCCGGGCGTGAAGCCGATCGTCTCGCAGAACGCATCGACCGCATCGGCCAGGCCGTCGCGCGCGATGGCCGGCAGCAGACGCTCGACGATCTCGTCGATGTACGCATCGGCGCGGCCCTCGAACTCCGGCGGCAGCGCGTGTGCGGCCAGCAAGGTGGTGCGCACGTCGATCGGGAAGCGCTCGCCGAGCCGGCGCGCCACCTGCAGGCACTTGCGCTCGGCATCGAGCGACAGCCCGTAGCCGGACTTGATCTCGACGGTCGTCACGCCGTGGCGCATCAGCTCGCGCAGCCGGCGGGCCGAGGCGTCGAACAGCGCCTCGGGCGTCGCATCGCGCGTCTGGCGCACGGTGGAGCGGATGCCGCCGCCGGCGCGCGCGATCTCCTCGTAGCTCGCGCCCTGCAGCCGCAGCTCGAACTCGCGCGCGCGGTCGCCGGCGTAGACGAGGTGGGTGTGGCAATCGATCAGGCCGGCCGTCAGCAAGGCGCCGCCGGCATCGCGTTCGGCGCGCGGCCGCAGCCCGGCCGGCAGCGCGGACATCGGGCCGACGCGCTCGATGCGCCCGTTCGCGATCGCGACGAAGCCCGGCGCCGACGGCGTGCAGGATTCGTCCAGCCCGTCGACGATGCGTGCGTTGGTCAGCAGCAGGTCGGTCATCGGTTCTCCAGCAGGTGGGTGCGCGCGGCGATGAAGGCCTCGGCGGCGCGCCCGGCGCCTGCATGCTGCCCCTCGTGCACGCGGCGCTGTCCGGCCACCCACACGTCGCGCACGCCACGGGCGCCATGCGTCGCGAACACGTGGCTCGCGAGACGCTGCGAGGCGCTCAGGCCGGCGTCGTCGAACGCGCTGAGGTGCACCAGGTCGGCCTGCTGGCCCACGCGCAGGCCGCCGATCGAGCGGCCGCTGGCGCGTGCACCGCCGGCCACCGCCGACAGCCACATCGCATCGGCCACCTGCGGGTGCGCGGCGCTCGCGAGCACGTTGCGGCGCTGCTTCGTCAGCCGCTGGCCGTACTCGAGCAGCCGCAGCTCCTCGGCCGCGTCGACGCAGGCGTGGCTGTCGGAGCCGATGCCCCACGGCCCGCCATCGGCGATGAAGGACTCGGCATCGAACACGCCGTCTCCGAGGTTGGCTTCGGTGCTCGGGCACAGGCCGGCCACCGCGCCGCTGCGTGCCAGCGCGCGCCGCTCGGCGGCATCGAGGTGGGTGGCGTGCACCAGGCACCAGCGTGCGTCGACCGCCGCATGCGCCAGCAGCCACTGCACCGGCCTCTGTCCGCTCCACGCGAGGCAGTCGTCGACCTCGCGCTGCTGCTCGGCCACGTGGATGTGCACCGGCGCGCTGGCGTCGGCGCCATGCAGGCCGCCGAGCAGGTCGCGCAGCGCCTCGGGCGACACCGCGCGCAGCGAATGCGGCGCCGCGCCGACGCGCACGCCGTCGTGGCGCAGCCGGCCGATCAGCGACAGCAGGCCGTCGACGCTGTTCAGGAAGCGGCGCTGCTCCGCCAGTGGCGGCTTGCCGCCGAAGCCGCTCGCCTGGTACAGCACCGGCAGCATCGTCAGGCCGATGCCGGCCTCGCGCGCGGCGGCCGCGAGGCGCAGCGACATCTCAGCCGCATCGGCGTGCACGCGGCCGTCGGGCTGGTGGTGCACGTAGTGGAATTCGCAGACCGCCGTGTAGCCGGCCTGCAGCATCTCGATGTAGAGCTGCGTCGCGATGGCCTGCAGCGCATCGGGCGTCAGCGATTGCGCGAAGCCGTACATCAGCGCACGCCAGCTCCAGAAGCTGTCCTGCTCGGCGCTGCGGTGTTCGGTGAGGCCGGCGAAGGCGCGCTGGAACGCGTGCGAATGCAGGTTCGGCAGGCCGGGCAGCAGCACGCCGTCGACGCGCCGGGTGCCGGCTGGCGGCGACAGGCCGGCCTCGACGCAGGTCAGCGTGCCGGCGTCGTCCCACTGCAGCAGCACGTTGTCGGCCCAGCCCTGCGGCAGCAGCGCGTGGTGCGCGAACAGCGATCCGGTCGGGGTCTCGGACGCGCTCATGCCGCGGGCTCCAGCTGCACCAGCAGCGCACACGGCGCGTCACCGGCGCATTCGAGCGCGAGCGCAGGCATGCCGTCGCGCCACAGCCAGGCCTGCAAAGGCCCCAGCC
This sequence comes from Rhizobacter sp. P2_H3, assembly GCF_056403355.1. Taxonomy (NCBI): domain Bacteria; kingdom Pseudomonadati; phylum Pseudomonadota; class Betaproteobacteria; order Burkholderiales; family Sphaerotilaceae; genus Rhizobacter; species Rhizobacter sp. P2_H3. The sequence goes on from NZ_JBFUFQ010000003.1 coordinate 85,810, forward strand.
CGCGCGCGCCGTCGGACCAGCGGCCGAGGCTCGCGAGCAGCAGCCCGGCCGAGGCCGGTTCGGTGCGCACGGCGC